>CBIMJO010000095.1:0-13664 GCA_966244135.1 uncultured Actinocrispum sp.
CGCCACCGCAGCACGCCCTCGCCCCCGCACATCGGGCACTCACTTAGGGACCTGGCCGACACCGCCACAGGCTCGACAATAGTCCTTCCGATTCGGTGCCATTCCCGACCCAAGGCACACTGGACACTCATTCACTGGGCACACCCTCTTCGTCGCCACTGGCGAACGACTCCTCCGACACATGAAAGAATCTCGGAATGGTCTGGTCCATCGCAACAAAAACCGCCCGATAGAGTGAACGTCCGTCATCGCGTCGTTATCTACACTGCGGCTACCGCCCGTCGTGATCCGATGACCACACCCCCGGAATGCGCGCAGTTCAGCAGCAAAACCCGCATTTCCGCGCCTCTCTCGGTAATCGCGATCACGAACACCCATTCGGCCCACTCGGCCAGCGACTGGACAAAAACCCCAATCGAGTGATGACACTGGCGGGCTAACCCACGGGGTGGTACTGCCTAGCATCAGTGACCATGGAACTGGGGACCGCTCGTCGGCGTGCCATGGGTGCGCTGTTCACCACCGTCGCGCTGACCAACACAGCCACAGTGCTGGCGAACACGGCGGGCACGTTGATCGCCGTCGAGACCGGACTGGCAGCGTGGAGCGGCTTACCGAGCGCGGCGGGCGTGCTCGGCACCGCATGCGGGGCCCTGCTGGCCGGGCGCCTCACCACCCGCAGAGGCCGCCGGTTCGCGCTGCTCACCGGGTACTCCGCCGCCACCGCAGGCACGCTGATCGCGGCCCTCGGCGGCATCTTCGGCCTGCTCGCGATCCTGCTCATCGGCCAGGCCATGCTGGGCCTCGGCAACGGTGCCGCGCAGCTGTCCCGCTACCTCGCCGCCGACCTCTACCCAGACAGCCGCAAGGGTTTCGCGCTCTCGTCGGTGATCTGGGCGGGCACGATCGGCGCGCTCACCGGCCCGTTGCTGATCGCCCCGACCGCTCACGTCGCCGCGGTGCTGGGGTTGCCCGAGTTGAGCGGCCCGATCCTGTTCGCCACCTTGGCCGTTGGCTGCGCGGCGCTGGCGTCGTTCCTGCTTCCCGCGGACGACATCACGGTGTCCACGGTTCAACGAAAAGCGTTGCCGTGGCGAGCGATCCGGCTACCAGTCACAGCGATGGTCGCTGCGCAGGTCACGATGGTCGCGGTCATGACCATGACTCCGCCGCAACTGCACCACCTCGGGCACGGTCTCGACGTCGTCGGCTGGATCTTGAGCGCGCACATCATCGGCATGTTCGCGCTGGCCCCGCTGTCCGGCCGGTTCGCCGACCGGTTCGGCGGCCGCCTCACCATCGCGTGCGGCATCGTCGTGCTCGCGATCTCGACGGCGCTGTCCGTCGCCCTGCCCGAGTCGCACACCACGGGCCTCCCGATCTCGCTCTTCCTGCTCGGCTACGGCTGGAACCTGATGTTCGTCGGTGGCAGCAGCCTGCTCAGCCGGGTGCTGCCGGCCGGGTCGCAGGGGTCGATCGACGCGGTCGTGTGGGGCAGTTCCGTGCTTGGCAGCATCGGCGGAGGCCAGCTGTTCGGCTGGGGCGGGTACTCGCTCGTGGCAGCCGCCGCTGGGGTGCTGGCGATCCTGCCGGTATTCGTTCTCGCCCGGCGCGATGAGTTCCGGCGATCCGAGCCGTCTAACCCGGCATGACATCAACGACTGTTTCCGCCGACGGCACCGCGATCGCCTACACCCGCCAGGGCCAGGGGCCCGCGCTGATCTTCGTCGACGGCGCGCTGTGCTCGCGCACCTTCGGCCCGCATCCAACATTGGCGCAGGTCATGGCCAGTGACTTCACCGTGTACACCTACGACCGCCGTGGCCGTGGCGAGAGCACGGACACCCTGCCGTACGCGGTCGAGCGCGAGGTGGAGGACCTGGCCGCGGTGATCGAGGCCGCGGGCGGCGAGGCGTTCTTGTCCGGGCACTCCTCGGGTGCGCTGCTGGCGTTGCACGCGGCCAAGTTGAACGTCCCCAAGCTCGTGCTGTTCGAGCCGCCGGTCGGCGACGACGAGTGCCGGTCCATCGAGTCCGACTACACCGCGAAGCTGCGTGGCCTGGTCGAGGACGGCAAGCGCCGGGAGGCCGTCGTCGACTTCCAGACCTCCATCGGCATCCCCGAGGACGTCCTGGCCCAGATGGAACCGGTCATGCCGGCCTTCGAGGCGATGGCTCACACGATCGTGTACGACTGCACGATCGTCGAGCAGACCGACTACGCCTTCGCCCGTGGCGTGCCGACCGAGACCCTCGTCCTCAACAGCGACGTCACCGGCGAGAACCTCACCCACTGGGCCAAGACCATCGCCGGCAACCTGCCCAACGGCACCCACCGGGAGCTCGCCGGCAACTGGCACGGCGTGGCCGACGAAGATCTCAAACCGGTTCTGGTGGAGTTCTTCAAGAGCTAGATTCACAGTGTGCTGGAGCTCGTTGCGGCAGGTCGGGACGCGGATGTGTTCGCGTGGGCGCCGGGGCGGGTGCTGCGGCGGTACCGGGACGGCGGGGATGCGACCCGGGAGGCCGGGGTGATGACCTACCTCGCCGACCAGGGCTACCCGGTGCCGGAGGTGTTCGAGGCGGACGGCCCGGACCTGGTGCTGGCCCGGGTCGACGGGCCCAGCCTGCTGGACGCCCTGATCCGCGGCGACATCGAGCTCGGCGAGGGCATGCGGCTGATGGCCGACCTGGTGAACTGGCTGCATGGCCTGCCGGGGTACGTCCTGCACATGGATCTGCATCCGGGCAATGTGCTGCTCGGGCCGGACGGCCCGGTGGTGATCGACTGGCGCAACGCGCGGGACGGCGACGCGGACCTCGACACGGCGATGTCCGCGTTGCTGCTCGCCCAGCTCGCGGTGCACCCCGACTACCGCCTGGTACCCGATCTGCGCACATTCCTGCGGCACGTCAACGGAAACCCGCGCGAACAATTGACCCTCGCCACCGAACTGCGCCGTGACGACGCGAACCTGACCCTGGCCGAACGCGAACAGCTCACCGAGGCGAAACGGTTCCTGTTAAGCGGTTTCGAAGCGATAGCCCATTCCGGGTTCGGTCAGTAGGTGCCGCGGGTGGGACGGCTGCGGCTCGAGTTTCCGCCGCAGCTGAGCCAAATACACGCGCAAATAGTGCGTCTCGGCCGCGTACGCGGGACCCCACACCTCCTGCAGCAACTGTTTCTGCGCCACGAGACGGCCTTTGTTGCGGACCAGAACCTCCAGCACACCCCACTCGGTCGGGGTCAGGTGCACTTCGGCGCCTTCCTTCAACACCTTCTTCGCCGCGAGGTCGACCGTGAAGGACCCCGTCTCGATGACGGCCTCCTCCTCGCCCGACCCGGCCGAGGTCGAACGCCGGACCGCGGCCCGTAGCCGGGCGAGCAGTTCGTCCATCCCGAACGGCTTGGTGACGTAGTCGTCCGCGCCCGCGTCGAGGGCCTCGACCTTGTCCCCGGAGTCCGTGCGCGCGGACAGCACGATGATCGGCACGGTGGTCCAGCCGCGCAGGCCGGCGATCACGTCGGTGCCGTCCATGTCCGGCAGGCCCAGGTCCAGCACGACCACGTCCGGCTTGGCCTCGGCGGCGGCCCGCAGCGCGGCGGCGCCGTCGTGCGCGGTGGTCACCTGGTAGCCGCGTGCGGAGAGGTTGATGCGCAACGCGCGGACGATCTGCGGCTCGTCGTCCACCACGAGGACCTTCGTCATGCTGTCCCGCCTCCCCGGATTCAACTCTTGTAGCCACGTTGAGCTGGCATTGTCATACCTTTGCCTCGGGAAGTGAGATCACGATCGTCAGCCCGCCGCCGGGGGTGTCCTCGGCCCGGATCGTGCCGCCCATCGCCTCGGTGAACCCCTTCGCGACCGACAGCCCCAGCCCGACCCCGGGGGTGGCGTCCCGGTCGCCGAGCCGTTGGAACGGCGCGAAGACCGCGGCCGAAGCACCCTTGGGCAACCCGCGCCCATGGTCCACGACCCACAACTCCACTTGGTCGCCGTAAGCGCTCGCTCGCACAGCAACCGCAGGCTCGTCCAGGCTCACCCGCCCATCCCCATCCACGTCAACATGCCGACGCGGCACAAGAGTCCCGTGCCGCAGCGCGTTGTCCACCACATTAGCCACAACCCGCTCCAGCAGCCCGACATCGGCGCGCACCAGCGGCAGGCGTTCGTCGACGTCGACCGCGACCCGCTGGCGGCCGTCCAAACCGGACAATGCCCGCGCCACGACCTCGTAGTACCCGACCGGTTTCAGGTTCGGCTCGACCGCGCCGGTGGCCAGCCGGGACGAGTCCAGCAGGTTGTCGATCAGGCCCGCCAACCGGTCCGCGGACTCCTCCACGGTCGCCAGCAGCTCGGAAGTGTCCTCTTCGGACAGCCGCAGGTCGGGTGCCCGGAGGCTGCCGATCGCGGCTTTGATCGAGGTCAACGGCGTCCGCAGGTCGTGCCCGACGGCCGACAACAACGCCGTCCGCAGCTCGGTCGTCTCCGCCCGGCGCTGCGCCTTCGCCGCCTGCGCGGCCATTCGCTGTTGCCGCAACGCGAGCAACGCCTGCCCCGCGGCCGCCTCCAGCACCCGTCGGTCGGCAGCGGGCAAAGCCTTACCCCGCAACGCCAAATGCACGTCGGCGGTCACTGGGACGTCGACGTCGGCCTCGTCCGGCTCGTCACACGGCGAGTCGCCGATGCATGCGACCCGGTGCCACTCCCCGTCCCCCTTCTCCAGCAACGCCACCGAGGTGAGCCCGAAGTTCTCCTTCACCTTGGCCAGCAACCGGTCCAGCGGTTCGACATGGGTCAGCACGGTCCGCGAGTAGGACGCCAGCAAGGCCGCCTCGGTCCGGGCACGGGCGGCCAGCTCGGCGCGCCGGGCGGCCCGGTCCACCACGACCGCGACCATGATCGCCACGACCATCATCCCGATCAGGGTGACCACGTTCTGCTGCGCGTCCACGGTCAGCGTGAAGAACGGCTCGGTGAAGAAGAAGTTCAGCAACGCCCCGGCCAGCACCGAAGCGAACAGCGCCGGCCCCAGCCCGCCGACCAGCGCGACGATGATCACCGCGAGGAAGTAGTCGATGACGTTGGTGGACAGGATCAGGTCGTTGCGCAGCACCGTCCCGAGCACGGTCGCCAAGGTGGGCAGCACGAACGCCAGGGTCCAGCCGATGATCCGCCGCCGCCGGGACAACGGGCTGCGCGCGAGCTTGGCCCGCAGCCGCCCGCCGGACTGCTCGTGCGTGACCATGTGCACGTCGATCGGCCCGGACCGTTGCACCACAGTCGCGCCGATGCCCTCATCGAACAGGCGCGCCAGCCGCGACCGCCGCGAGGTCCCCAGCACGAGCTGGGTCGCGTTGGCGCCGCGGGCGAAGTCCAGCATCGCGGTCGGCACGTCGTCGCCGACCACTGTGTGGAAGGTGGCACCCACGTCGTCGGTGAGCTTGCGCAGTTTGCCGAACGCGCCCGGGCTCACCCCGCGCAGGCCGTCGCCCTTCAACACGTGCAACACCATCAGGTCGGCACCGGCACGGGTGGCGATCCGGCTGGCCCGGCGGATGAGCGTCTCGCTCTCCTTGCCGCCGGTCACGGCCACGACCACGCGTTCCCGGGCCTCCCAGGTGTCGGTGATCTCCTTCTCGGCCTTGTAGCGCCGCAGCGCCACGTCGACCTGGTCGGCCACCCACAGCAAGGCCAGCTCCCGCAGTGCGGTCAGGTTGCCGGGCCGGAAGTAGTTGCCCAGCGCGGCATCGATCTTGTGCGCCGGGTAGACGTTGCCGTGCGCGAGCCGCCGGCGCAGCGCCTCGGGCGTGATGTCGATCAGCTCGATCTGCTCGGCCTTGCGGACCACCTCGTCCGGCACCGTCTCCAGCTGCCGCGCCCCGGTGATCCGCTCGACCACGTCGTTCAACGACTCGAGGTGCTGCACGTTGACGGTGGACAGCACGTCCACCCCGGCGTCGAGCAGCTCCTCCACGTCCCGCCAGCGCTTCTCGTTGCGCGAGCCGGGGACGTTGGTGTGCGCGAGCTCGTCGATGACCGCGACCTCGGGTTTGCGGGCCAGCAGGGCGTCGATGTCCAGCTCCTCGAGCTGCTGCCCGCGGTAGGTCATGTGCTTGCGCGGCAGGGTCTCCAGCCCGGCCATCAGCTCCGCCGTCTTGGCCCGTCCATGCGTCTCGACCAGGCCGATGACCACGTCGGTGCCGCGCTCCAGGCGCCGGTGTGCCTCGCCGAGCATGGCGAAGGTCTTGCCGACACCCGGCGCGGCACCGAGGTAGATCCGCAGCTCACCGCGACGACGCTTGTAATCCACGTCCACAGTGTGCGCCAGAGGGGCACTCACCCGCGCTTCGCCGCCTGCACGGCCAGGTTGAGCTTGAGCACATTCACCGCCTGATCGCCGATCCCTGAAGTCGTGTTCTCGGAGATCAGCTGACGGACTTGGTCGACTGTCAGCCCGTTTTCCTTCGCCACCCGCGCGGCCTGGAGGGTGGCGTAAGCCGGGCTGATCTGCGGATCCAGGCCACTCGCCGACGCGGTGACAGCGTCCGGCGGCACCAGCGAGGGGGCAACGCCTTCGCGCTGGGCGATCATGTCCTTCCGCTGTTTGACCACTGACAGATAATCCTGATTGTCAGCGCTTTTGTTCGATCCGCCGGATGTCGACGGGTCACCGGGACCCAGCGGATCCTTCGCGCCGGCCGACGGCCTGGTGTGGAACCACGGATCGTGGTTGGGGTCCTGGGCGACCGGGTCGACGCCGATCAGGCTCGACCCACCCGGCCCGATCGACCCTTCCGCGTTGGCCTCCAGGCCCGGGATCCGCGAGACCAGCCAGACGCCCAGGGGATACAGAACGCCGAGCAGCACCGTCATCACCAACAGGATGCGGAGCCCGGCCCATGCTTGCTTGACCATGTCACATTCCCGGAATCAGTCGGACGAGCAGGTCGATCAGCCAGATCCCGATGAAGGGCGTGATGATCCCGCCGACGCCGTAGATCAACAAGTTCCTGCGCAGCAACGACCTCGCGCTCGACGGGCGATACCGCACACCGCGCAGCGCCAACGGGATCAGGGCCACGATGATCACCGCGTTGAAGATCACCGCGGACAGGATCGCGGACGCCGGCGAGTGCAGCGCCATGATGTTGAGCCTGCCCAGCTGCGGGTAGATGCCCGCGAACATGGCCGGCAGGATCGCGAAGTACTTCGCCAGGTCGTTGGCGATGCTGAACGTGGTCAGCGCGCCCCGCGTGATCAGCAGCTGCTTGCCGATCTCGACGATCTCGATCAGCTTGGTGGGGTTGGAGTCCAGGTCGACCATGTTGCCGGCCTCCTTGGCCGCCATGGTCCCCGTGTTCATCGCCACGCCCACATCGGCCTGCGCCAACGCCGGAGCGTCGTTCGTGCCGTCGCCGGTCATCGCGACCAGCCGCCCGCCCTCCTGCTCCTGGCGGATCAGCGCCATCTTGTCCTCGGGCTTGGCCTCGGCCAGGAAGTCGTCCACCCCGGCCTCGTCCGCGATCGCCTTGGCGGTCAACGGGTTGTCGCCGGTGATCATCACGGTCTTGATGCCCATCGTGCGCAGCTCGTCGAACCGCTCGCGCATGCCTGGCTTGACCACGTCGGACAACCGGATCACGCCCCGCACGACGCCCTGTTCGGCCACCACCAGGGGCGTTCCACCCTGCTGGCTGATCCTGTCGACCAGCGTGTGCACCTCGTCGGGGACCTGGCCACCGGCCTCGGTGACCCAGTCGCGCACCGCGCTGGCCGCGCCCTTGCGCACGCTCCGGCCGTCCAGGTCGATGCCGCTCATCCGGGTCTGCGCGGTGAACGGGACGAACTCGCCGGTCTTCTCGTGCGCGGTCGGCTGCTCGGCCAGGCCGTACTCCTTGGCGCACAGCTCGACGATGCTGCGGCCTTCCGGTGTGCCATCGGCCAGGCTCGACAGCCGGGCGGCCCGCGCCAGGTCGTCCACTGTGGACGTTCCGACCGGGAGCAGCTCGGTGGCCCGCCGGTTGCCGAAGGTGATCGTGCCGGTCTTGTCCAACAGCAGAGTGCTCACGTCACCCGCCGCCTCGACCGCCCGGCCGGAGGTGGCCAGGACGTTGCGCTGGACCAGGCGGTCCATCCCCGCGATGCCGATCGCGTACAGCAACGCCCCGATCGTGGTGGGGATCAAGCAGACCAGCAGGGCCGTCAGGACGATGACCGACTGCAGGCTGCCCGAGTACCCGGCCATCGGCTGCAACGCCACGACCGCGAGCAGGAAGATGATCGTCAACGTGGACAACAGGATCGTCAGCGCGATCTCGTTCGGCGTCTTCTGCCGCTCCGCGCCCTCGACCAAGGCGATCATCCGGTCCACGAAGGACTCACCCGGTTTGGTCGAGATCCGCACCACGATCCGGTCCGACAGCACCGTGGTGCCACCCGTGACGGCGGAACGGTCACCACCCGACTCCCGGATCACCGGCGCGGACTCACCCGTGATCGCCGACTCGTCCACGGTCGCGATGCCCTCGATGACATCGCCGTCACCCGGGATCACCTCACCCGCCTCGACAACGACCAGGTCACCGATGGTCAGCTCGACCCCCGGGACCCGTTCCACCGTGTCAATGCTCGATCCTGCAAGCAGATCTTCGGGCACGTCCTTGAGCAGACGGCGAGCGACGGTCTCCTTCTTGGTGCGCCGCAGCGTTTCCGCCTGGGCCTTGCCTCGGCCTTCCGCCACAGCTTCGGCGAGGTTGGCGAACAACACCGTGAACCACAGCCACAACGCGGTGCCGATGGTGAACACGCTCGGATCGCCGATGGCGAACACCGTGGACAGCGCCGAACCCACCCACACCACGAACATGACCGGGTTTTTGGCCTGGTGGCGTGGGTTGAGCTTCTTCAGCGCGTCCGGCAGTGAGATCCACAGCTGCCGGGGGTTGAAGATCCCGGCGCTGATCCGGCCCGCGTTCTCCACGTGGTGCCGGGTCTCCTCCTCCGGTGTGCGCAAGGGGGTCTGAACGCCGCTTGTTTCGACGCCGCTGGTCATGCGAGAGCCTCCGCGATCGGCCCGAGAGCCAGGGCCGGGACGAATGTGAGCGCCGCGACGAGCACGACCGTGCCGCCGAGCATGGTGGCGAACAGCGGGCTCGTGGTCGGCAACGTGCCCGCGGTCTCCGGCACCTTGCGTTGCGCGGCAAGGGAACCGGCCAGGCACAGCACGGCGATGATGGGGATGAACAGGCCCAGCAGCATGCACACGCCGAGGGTGGACTGGAACCAGTCGTTGGTCACCGTGAGCCCGGCGAACGCGCTGCCGTTGTTGTTGCTGGCCGACGTGTACGCGTACAGGATCTCGGAGAACCCGTGCGCCCCAGGGTTGTTCAGCGCGCTCAGATTGCCCGGGATCAGCAACGCCGCACCCGCGCCGATCAACAGCACGGTCGGCATCGCCAGGATCGCGATCGCCGCACAGGTGACCTCACGTTTGCCGAGCTTCTTGCCCAGGTACTCCGGGGTCCGGCCGACCATCAGCCCGGCGAGGAACATCGCGATGATCGCGACCACCAGGATGCTGTAGAGCCCGGTGCCGACCCCGCCCGGCGACAGCTCGCCGAACATCATGTTGAGGATCGTCCCGCCACCGCCGAGACCGCTGAAGCTGTCGTGCATGGCGTTGACCGCACCGGTCGACGTACTCGTTGTGGCGTTGGCGAACAACGAGGACGCGCCGATGCCGAACCGGGTCTCCTTGCCCTCCAGGCCACCACCCGCCAGGAGCGCGACCGGCCCGTTCGGGTGCGCCTCGGCCCACCAGATCACCGCCAGCATGCCGGTCCACAGCACGCCCATCACGCTCAGCAGGATCGTGCCCTGGCGCTTGTTGCCGACCAGCACGCCGAACGTCCGGGTCAGGCTGACCGGGATGACCAGCAGCAGGAAGATCTCGACCAGGTTCGACCACGAGCTCGGGTTCTCGAACGGGTGCGCTGAGTTGGCGTTGAAGATGCCGCCGCCGTTGGTGCCCAGCTCCTTGATCGCCTCCTGCGAGGCCGCGGGCGCCAGCGCGATGTGCGACGTGGAACCGTCCACATTGGTCACATCCACGCCGGACTTCAGGCTCTGCACCACACCCAGAGCGATCAGCACGATCGCGAACAGCAACGAGATCGGCAGCAGGATCCGGACCGTGCCGCGGGTCAGGTCCACCCAGAAGTTGCCCATCCGGTCCGTCCGCGACCGGATGAACCCGCGCACCAGCGCCATCGCGACGGCCATCCCGACCGCTGCGGAGACGAAGTTCTGCACGGTGAGCCCGGCCATCTGGACGACGTGGCCCATCGTCGACTCGGGGATGTAGGACTGCCAGTTCGTGTTGGTCACGAAGCTGACCGCCGTGTTGAACGCCACGCCCGGCGTCACCGTGCGGCCGAAGTCCAGGGGCAGCAACGGTTGCAGGCGTTGCAGCAGGTAGAGAACCACCACCGAGACGAACGAGAAGGCCAGCACGCCGGTGGCGTAGGTCTTCCAGTGCTGCTCGGAGTCCGGGTCCACCCGGCCGATGCGGTAGATCGCCTTCTCCACCCGCAGGTGCTTCGCGCTCGTGTACACCCGAGCCATGTAGTCGCCCAGCGGCTTGTAGACCAGTGCGAGCGCGAGGACCAGCAGACCGGCCTGCACCAGGCCGGCCCAGAAGTCGCTCATCAGAACTTCTCCGGTCGGACCAGGGCGATGAACAAGTAGATGATCAAGCCGAGGGCCAGCACACCGGCGACGATGTTGGCCACGGCACTGGTCCCGCTCACAACTTCTCCAGACCACGCAGAGTCAGCGCGAGGATCGCGAAGATGGCGATCAGCAGCACGGCATAGGCCAGATCGGCCATGGTCGCGCTCTCCTCTCCAAGGCGGGGCACCCCGATGATGACCCGGCTGTTCAGAGCCTGCATTCCCGGAACGCCCTGGTGAGGGTCGCCTGATGGGGTCTTTATGCGGCACCGGCGGCCATTTACGCGATCCTGACGAAAACGGTCACCGAGCGTCCCCACGGTGGCCCGACCGGATGACACGCTTGGTTCGATGTGACTACCTAGCGTTACCTTGTGCGAATTAGATGTATTAGCTAATAATCAAGTTACACGGAGGGTACTTGGGAGGTAACACATGTGTGGGATCACCGGGTGGGTCTCGTATGACCGGGACCTGACCCAGCAGCAGGCGGCGATCGACGCGATGACGGAGACCATGTCCTGCCGTGGCCCGGACGCCGAGGGCACGTGGGTGGCCCGGGACGCGGCCCTGGGCCACCGGCGGCTGGCGGTCATCGACATCCCGGGCGGTGCGCAGCCGATGTCGGTGCCGACGCCCAACGGGGACGTCGCCATGGTCTACAGCGGTGAGACGTACAACTTCACCGAGCTACGGGCGGAGCTGGAGGCGCGCGGCGAGAAGTTCACCACGTCCAGCGACACCGAGGTCGTCCTGCGGGGCTACCTGCGGTGGGGCGAGGCCGTCGCGGACCGGTTGAACGGCATGTACGCGTTCGCCATCTGGGACGCCCGCACGCACAAGCTGGTGATGATCCGCGACCGGATGGGCATCAAGCCGTTCTACTTCTACCCCACCGCCGACGGCGTGCTGTTCGGGTCGGAGCCCAAGGCGATCCTGGCGAACCCGCTGGCCAAGCCGGTCGTCGACACCGACGGGATGCGCGAGCTGTTCGCGTTCATCAAGACGCCGGGGCACGCGGTCTGGAAGGGCATGCGGGAGGTCGTCCCGGGCACGATCGTCACGGTCACCTCGTCGGGGATCACCGAGCGGACCTACTGGAAGCTGGAGTCCCGGGAGCACACCGACGATCTCGAGACGACCGTCGGGCATGTGCGTGAGCTGCTCGACGACATCGTGCGGCGTCAGCTCGTGTCGGATGTGCCGGAGTGCGTGCTGCTGTCCGGTGGGCTCGACTCCAGCGCGATCACCGCGTTGTCGGCGGCACAGTTGGACATCCCGGTACGCAGTTTCGCGGTCGACTTCGTGGGGCAGACCGAGAACTTCCAGCCCGACGCCGTTCGCGCGACACCCGACGCGCCTTACGTGCACGACGTGGCCGACCACGTGAAGACCGACCACCCGGACATCGTGCTGGACCACCGGACGCTGGCGGACCCCGCGGTCCGGCAGGCGGTGGTCCGCGCCCGGGACCTGCCGCTTGGGCTCGGGGATATGGACATGTCGCTGTACCTGCTGTTCAAGGCGATCCGGGCGCAGTCGACGGTGGCGCTGTCCGGTGAGTCCGCGGACGAGATCTTCGGCGGGTACCAGCAGTTCCACGACCCGGTGACGCAGCAGACCGACGACTGGCCCTGGCTGGTGAAGTACCGGGACATGATGGGCGCCCGCGCCGACGAGGGCGTCGAGCGCCTGGGGATGGCCGCGTACTGGCGGGACAAGTACGCCTCAGCGGTCGCCGAGGTCGAGCGGGTGCCTTCGGAGGACTCGTTCACTCATCGGATGCGGGTCATGTCCTACCTGCACCTCACGCGGTTCGTGCGGATCCTGCTGGACCGCAAGGACCGGATGAGCATGGCGGTGGGGCTCGAGGTGCGCGTGCCGTTCTGCGACCACCGGCTGGTCGAGTACGTGTACAACACCCCGTGGTCGATGAAGACCTATGACCACCGGGAGAAGAGCCTGCTGCGCGGGGCGGCCCGGGATGTCCTGCCGCAGTCGGTGGTGCAGCGGGTGAAGAGCCCCTATCCGTCCACACAGGACCCTCAATACGGCGCTGAACTGCAGCGACAGGTCCGGGACCTCCCGGTGTCGCACCGGGTGTTCGACATGATCCCGCGCGCCCGGGTCGCGCCGGCCCTGGAAGGCAAGCTGACGCCGCAAGGCCGTGGCGGCCTCGAACGGGTCCTTACCATGGCGGCCTGGCTGGACATCTACCGTCCCGAAATGGTGTCCTAACACCAAATCGGACGTTGGAGGGCAAATGACAACCGAACAGCAGGCCTTCGACATCGTGGTCGCGCTGCACCGGTTGCTCCGAACCCTCCGCCACGCGGTGAAGAACACCAGCCTCCAACCCACCCAGGTGCTGGTGTTGTCCCAGCTGCTGACCACCGGCCCGATGCGGGTCGGCGAACTGGCCGCCCGCGTCCCCTGTTCCCAGCCCACCGCCACCGTGGCGGTGAGCAGCCTCGAATCGGCCGGCTACGTCCGCCGGGAACCGGACCCCGCGGACGGCCGGGCGATCCGGGTGGTGGCGACCGACGCGGGCCGCGAACTGATCCTGTCACTGGCGCACAACGAGGCGGAGGAACTCGCGGGTCGCTTGCGCCGGCTCTCACCCGCCGAACTGGAGCTGCTCGAACAGCTTCCCGGGCTGCTGAACAAGCTGGCGCAGCCTTCGATTGTGGCGCCTCAGGTTTCTTGATCCCGCGGGGCGGTGGGGTGCGGATCGATTTGGTGCGGGGACCCCTGCGGCGCACAGGCAGGACGAAGGTCGCGGGCAGGGCTGGCGCCCTGCCTCGCCGGAAAGCGTATGTGCGCCGCTCCCCCGCACAAAATCGATCCGCACCCCACCGCAACTCGCCCCCACCACCACGGCGACCCCCCCCCACCCCTCCGGCCCCCACACCACTCCGGCCACCCCCCCC
>CBIMJO010000096.1:0-13643 GCA_966244135.1 uncultured Actinocrispum sp.
TCATGTTCTGGGTGACGATGTCCATCTGGGTGTTGGGCCCGCCGTACCCGGGCGGACGTTCACGACGGTGAGTGCGGTCGCGGGGAAGCCCATGCGGTTGACGCGGTTGCGCGAATCGACGGCGTCTACGAGTAGCCATGGCGGGTTGATGGCGCGATACTTGGCGCATGGCGAAGCGGTCGACGACATCAGCGGTGATGACGGGCTGCTTTGCGGGATTGACTGTGGGCGCAAGGATGCTGGCCGGTGTCCCGTTGCCGCTGTGGCTTCAGATCGCGTTCATGGTGGGCATGGTGGGACTGTGTGGAGGGTTGGCCTACCGGTGGCCTGGTCAGTTCTCCGCGCTGGCCAAGACGGTTGCGACGTGGATGATGCTGCCATTTAAAAAACTCGCTGAGTGGTGCTGCACCACAGCACCACAGCACCACAGCACCACTCTGGCCGGTTCGGCCTCTCAAAAAAGCCTGAGGTTCAGTAACGTTACTGCGTAACCGTTACTGAACCTCAGGGCAACTGGATGACCTGCCCTGGAAAGATCTTGTTCGGGTTGGGAATGTTGTTGATCTCCTGAAGGACCCGCCAGGTCGTGCCGAACCTCTGGGCGATGACAGAGAGGGTGTCTCCGCGGACGACGGTGTAGGTCGGGGCGGGCGGTGGTGTGTCGCCTCGGATCTTGAGTACCTGTCCGGGGAAGATGCGGTTGGCGTCGGGGATTCCGTTGAGGCGCTGCAATTCCTGCCAGGTAGTGCCGAACCGCGCGGCGATACCGGAGAGGGTGTCGCCGGGCTGCACTGTGTAGGTGTCACCGCCTGGCGCGGGTGGGGGTGGTGGCGGGGGCGGTGGTGTGCCGGTTCCGCCGATTGTCAGTGTGTCCACTGTGTAGGTGCCGATGGTGGCGTTGCGGTCGACGTTGGCGGGGATGCCGGGGATGGTGCCTTTGTTGGTGTGCTGGTGCAGCGCGAGTTTAGGGTGTGTCCATCCTGGGTTGCCGGGGTCGCCGTTGTAGCGGGCGATCCACAGGTACACCTGGTCGTCTGCCCATTGGTCGGGGTGCAGGACGTTGTGCCACCAGTCGAGGTTGGCGTACACGAGGATCTTGGCTTGGCCGGAGGCGATGCGGTAGCGCTGGATGAACGCGCGCACGAACGCGTCGGCCTTGCCGCGCAGTTCCGCGGCTTCCATGTCGAGCATCGGGGCCAGCGCCCCCTTGTCGAGCAGGCCGTGCCGGTGAAGGTTGTCGGTGAACCGGTCGGCCTGCGCGTCGACGTCGAGGTTGCGAGCGAAGTGGTAGCCACCGGGCCGGATGCCCGCCGATCGTGCTCCGGTGACGTGGCCGCCGGCCGCAGGGTCGACCATGATCGTGGACTCGGTCAGCTTGATGGACGCGTATGTGATTCCGTTGCCGCGTACCGCGTTCCAGTCGGTGACGCGGTTCCAATGGGAGACGTCAATGCCGTAGTCGGTCAGGCGATGTCCTTTCTCTGGGCATGCCAACCACTCCAGCCCCGAATCGGGAGGAACTGGAGTGATGTGGATGCGGGGGCGATCAGGAGGTGACAGGACGGATGGTCAGCTCATCGACCAAACCGTCTGTAGTGGACAGTCTGCGAGTGATGCCCACGATGGACGCGGTCACGGCAGTGGGATAGGCCAAGGTGACGGTGTCAGTGAGTACCCGGCGCGGGTCACCGGGCAGAGGGACGCGGTCATAGACAGCGTTGGTGTGCGCCAGTTCGCCGAGCAGTGTCCGGGCGAGCGCCTGGAACGGCTCGACCCGTTGCCGCCAGGGACCGGAGGGCAGGTCCAGCGACCGGCGCCGGTAGGTGGCGATCGAGGCGTCATCGGTGATGGTGTCGGTGCGCGTCGGGTCGGCGGTGACCACAGTCCCGGACACCCGAAACGCCGGTCTCGGGGTGGCTTCGTTGGTGGTGAACTGGACGGCGAAGCTGTTGGAGTTGATGATCCGCACTTGCGCGGTGGTGCCGGTCAGCCGCCGCACGACCACGGACACGTTGCTGGTGACCTCGGTGGTGGGCGCATCCACCCGGACCATGCAAAATCCGGTTTGGACACTGTCGTTCCAGTTCGCACTCGGGACACGCACGACGATGCCACTGGTCAGGCTGTTGAGCAGGCCGCTGAAGTTCACCGACCCTTCCGGCAACACGATCGTGCGCCGGTCGGTGGTGTTGGCCGGGATGACGTAGGACAGCGGGTCGGTGGACTCGATCAACACGCGCGGGGTGCGGGTGTAGGCGGGGGTGGCCGAGATAGCGATTTCGTTGCGGACGCTGTCCATGCTGGTGGTCGCGGTGACCTCGGCCAGATCGTCCACGCCCAGCGTGGTGGTGGGTGGCGCCGCCTGGCGGGCGGCGATGGTGGCGCGGTTGAGGAACGAGAACCGGCCTGTCTCACTGAATCCCGGCACCGCGAACTCCGCGCCCGCTACTTCCTTGAGCAGCTCCCAGGAATCCTGCCCGCTGATCGACGGGAGGTAGGTGAACTCGTTCAGCCCGGGGTCGATGTCTGCCGGTGGCGTGGTGGGTAATTGCGGCCAGCCGCCGGGCGCGGGCGGGGTGGGCGAGGCCCAGACCTGCACGCCGCTGATCGGACGGACCATGGTGAGCGTGGCCAGCGCCGAGGGGAACTCGCCGCCCGCCAGCACGTTGCGGGTGGTGACGGTGGTCGCGGTCTGCCCGTCGATGTACCAGTTCACGGTCAGTTGCGTGATCGAGGTCGGGGACCCGGCGCTCCATGCGACGTGTGCGGCGATCAGCCGCCATTTGACCGTCGCGTCCAGAGTGATCGGGCAGACCGTGAACAGGTCCTGGGGGGAGACGATGCGGATACTGAACGCGATGGTGCCGTTGGGTTGCAGCACCAGCCGCAGGGATCGCTGATCAGCGGGCAGGATCTCCAGCACGGGCGAGGTGGTCAGGCCACCGCCGAGCGGCGCCCCGGCCCCGTGGTGGATCCACATGGCCATGCCGAACCCGCCGCCGAAGGTGACCGAGACCGGTCCGGTGGCGGTGTAGCTGGCGGTGTAGGGCGGGATGGCACCGCCGCCGTTCGGGGCGAGCATCCCGTCCGGCCCGGTGGTCCACAACGGACCGGTGTACGTGGCGGTGGTGCCGAGGGGCTGCCCGCCGAAGCCCAGCTCTGGAGTGAGCGCGCCGTGCCCGGAGACGGCCAGGACCGCACCAGGCAGCGGCGCCGCTGCGGTGAGGATGCCGTTGGCGCGCAGGATGTAGTCCACGATCCACTGGGAGTTCATCCAGTACCGGTAGCCGTCGCCGTATTTGGCTGCCTGCAGACCGTCCAGGCTGATCGCGGGCAGGGTGATCGCGGCCCGCAGCCGTTCGGCGCCGTCGGCCGCGGTGAGTTCCACCTGGCCACTGGACGCGCGCAGAGTGGTCGAGCGGACTACGCCGGTGAACTGCCGCAGCAGCACCGGCCCCAACCGGGTGCGCAGGCCCAGGTCATAGCGCACGCTGGCGCCGGCCCACGACGGGTTACCGGGTCGCTGGACGACCGCGTTCGTGATCGGAGTCCCGTCCGCGAGACGGCCTTCCAGCCGCGCGGTCAGTTTGGCCGAGGCGAATCCTTCGACCTGGCTGGTGCTCTCGGGCAGGTCCCCGGTGATCGCGCGCTCCACCTCGACCTCGGCCACCACACCGGTCAAGTCTGACCACGGGTGCGTGAACCCGCCGTCTCCGGTCAGGTCGACCGTCAGCCGCCAGATCGGGTAGCGAACCGGTTGGGCGACAGCCTCAGCGAGGGCGTCATCCAGTGCGGGGGTTCCGGTCGTCAGCATCGCGCGGCCCCCTCGGTCTGCCGGACCGTTGGCGGCGGGCGCGGGCGGCGGCGTCCTCGGCCGCGCGGCGGCGCTGGCGCTCGGTGTCCAGTTCGGTTTCCAGTTCCGCGAGGCGCGTTTCCAGCGCGGCCAGCCGCACGCGTAGCCCGGCGAGGTCGGCTTCGTAGGCGGCGCGGACTGTGGACAGTTCGCCGGCGTGGTCACCCTCCCTGGCGGCCAGCGTCTTTTCGTGTTGCAAACGGTCGCGGAAGTTGGACGCCAGCAGGTAGGCGATCACCAGGACCAGGGCGCCGGTGATCCCGACGCTGGGAAGGTCGTTCATGGCTATGCCTCCAGCAGGGTCAGGGTGGTGGCATACGAACCGGGCAGCGGATAGGTCACGCGCAGCGACTCCACCAGCACCACCGCGGCGCCGCCGCCCGCGTTCCACGGCGTGGCCAGGCGCCCGGCCTCCAGTTGCCATCCGGTGGTGGTGATGGTGGCGGCTGTGCCGGGTGGCGTGGTGAGCGCGACCCGGCAGGCAGCCGCCCCGGCGGGCGGGGTGACGGTGAGGGTCAGTCGTGTGCCGGTGGGCTCTGGGGTGACGGGGTCACTGTCGTGTGTGGACAGCGGGTTGCCGGTGGTGGTTTCCGTGGTGGCCGTCAGCCGGACGGGTCGGGTCGCCGCGGCGTAGGCGGAGAAGGTGACCGGCCCGGTGTCCGGGAGCGGGACACGGCCGGTCGCGTCCAGCCGCCCGCCCTCGGCGGACACCGTCCAGGCGAGACCGCCTGCCGCCGGGAGCGCGCCGAGGCTGCTCGGGATCCACGCGAGAGTTCCGGCGGTAGTGGTGAAGCGCTCCGTGGTGCGGGTGGTCGACCCGGTCGACGCGACCGGCACAGGCAGCCGGTTCGGCCGTTGCGGGTCGATCAGCCACACCGGTTCGGTGATCAAGCCCAGGTGCAGGGCGTCGAGGTAGGCGTGGGTGGCCGCGTCGAGGAACGGCCAGGACAGGGTCCAGGTCCGGCGCACGCCGAGCAGGTCAATGGTGGGCCGCCCGGACAGCGATCGGTGGGTGGCGCCGTAGCGGGTGCTGTTCGCCTCCGGGCCGCTGTCCAACGACGGTGACGGCAGCGCCCGCAACGCCCCGAGGGGACCGAGCCAGAACACCGGCATGGGTCACCTCCGGGCATTGCGCGTGTTGACGGTGTTGACCAGCCGGGCGACTCCGGCGCCGTCCACGGTCATGCGGGCGCCGTCCAGCGCGGCCAGCACTCCGGCGGTGACCGCCTCGGCCAACAGGCCCGGGTCGGCCTGCCAACGGCTCGGCCCTGCCGGGGTACTTGCCCCTGCAGCTGCCCCCGGAAAGCCTTGTGCGGCACTAGAACCGGGCTGGACAGTCAGCGGCAGGCTGGTGGTGAGATTGGTCAGGTAGTCGCGGATCGCGGGTTCCTCGTCCCGCAACCCGGCGAGCAAGCCCCGCATGATCAGGCGGCCGTTCGGGGCCAGCAGGACCTTGTCCCGCGCGGGCGGGCCTTTCCAGCCGGTGATCCAGTCGGTCAGCTCGCCGAGCTTGTCCTCGACCCATCGAAACCCGGCGGTGATGCCATCGACCAAACCGCGGATGATGTTCTTTCCAGCCTCCAGCAACAGACTCCCGAGATCACCCAGGGCGCCGAGGATGCGGCCCGGGATGTCGGCGAAGAACCCGATCAGGCTGCCGATCGCGTCCCAGGCGCCCTTGAGGATGCCGCCGAAGATCCCGGTGACGAACTCTTTGATGCCGTTCCAGGCTTTCGACCAGTCGCCGGAGATCACGCCCATGACGATGTCGATGACGCCTTTGATCGCCTGCATGGCGCCGCCGATGATCTCCCCGATGCCCTTGAACACCTCGCCCACGACCGTGAGCAGGTCGCGGATGATCGGGATGAGGAACTGGGCCAGCTGGACGATGAACGGCGCGACCGCCGAGATCAGCGCGGCGAACGTGCCCGCCACTTGGGTGATCACCGGGGCCAGGCCGACGATCAGCCCGGTCAACGGCGGCAGCAGCGTGGAGATCAGCTCCAGCAGCGGCGGCAGCAGCGGCAACAAGGCGTTGACCACCGACAGGAACGCCTCAGCCAACGGCGGGATGATCGGCACCAACGCCGTGATCGCCTGCGCGATCATCTGCCCGAGCAGCGTGCCGACCTGGGTAAGGATCGGCGCGGCGGCCGAGAGCGCTTGGGAGATCACCCCGGCCAGCTGGCTGATCACCTGCACGATCACCGGCAGGACCGGCATCACCGCTTGCAGCGCGGCCAGGAACACCTGACTGAACACCTGCGCGAGCTGCCCGAGCACGGGCAGCACCGCAGACAAGGCTTGCAGGAACGCCCCACCGAATTGGGTGATGATCGGTGTGAGCGTGGTCAGAAGCTGCGCCAGCAGCGGGCCGAGCGTGCGGAACGCCTCGGCCAGCAACTGACCAAACTGGACAATCAGCGGCGCGGCAGCCTTGGCCAGTTCCTCCAAAGCTGGTGCGACCGCGCGGATCGCGTCACCGATCGCCCCACCGAGCAGACCAGCGACCTGCGCCAGCGCGGGCGCCAAGGCTTGCACGATCGGCGCCAGGGCCTGTACGGCGGGCACGAGAACGGCCGCGAACCCTTGCGCTACCGCGCCGAGCACGGGCGCCAGGGCGGCGATGATCTGCCCCAGCGGCGCGATCGCGGGCGCCAGCGACGCCAGCGCTTGCCCGATCATCGGCCCGAGTTGCGCGATCGCCGGAGCGACCGAGTGCACCAGCATCGGGCCGAGTTCGGCGAACACCGGGCGCAGGCCCTCGCCGACCGCGCGCAGCCCGCCGAAGATCTGGTGCAGCGCGTTGAGGCCCTCGGCCGAGCGCAGGAACGCCAGCAGGCTGCCGGTCAGACTGCCCAAGGTGGACAGCAGCGACACGCCGCCCGCATTCGCGGCACCGAACACGGTGGTGACGATCTTGAGCAGGTTGCCCAGCAGCGTGAACAAGTCGCCCAACGCCGAGAGTCCCTGGGAGATCCATTCCTTGAGCTGGCCGGTTTCCCGGGCGTGGGCGATGAACGCGGCAAACCGCTGCGCGCTTTCCCCGATGCTGGCCGCGAACCCCGGCAGGAACCCGGACCCGACGACCGCGATGTCCCGCAGCGCGCGCAGGAACGGCTGGACCGCTTGGGACAGCGATCCCATCGAGGTCGCGGAGTTGTCCAGAATGGTCCGCAGGTCCGCGACGCTCTGCGATTCGCGGGCGAACGCACCAAAACCGCGGGCGCCGGCGTTGAGGCTGGTGGCCATCTCGCCCAGCCCGGTGCGCAGCACCGGCAGATACAGCGCGCCCAGGTCGTGGACTTCCTTGCCCAGGCCGGAAAACAGGCGCTGCTGAACATCCAGTCGCAGCGCGGACCAGGCGGGTGCGAACGCGCGGACGGCGAGGGCGGTCTCCTGGGCGGAGGGGGCGAGTTTGCTGATGGCTTCGGCGAACTTGGCCGGATCGGACTCGGCCAATGCGGCGGAGAAGCCCTCCATGCCCAGCTTCGCGGTCTTCATCGCCACGGCCAGCGCGATGCCCGCAGCTGGGACCAGCAGCAGTGACCCGGACGCGGTGGCCGCCGCGCTGCCGACCGCGCTCAACGCGGCGACGGCCTGCCCCGCGCCCGCCGCCAGCACCGCGTATTTGAGGGTGGCCGCGCCGACCGACGCCGACAGGCGGGTGAAGCCGAGCGCGGACTTGTCGACGCCGGTCGAGACCTGGCTCAGCGCGCCCGCGATCTGCGAGAGCGCCGAGCGGTCGGTCTTGACCTTGACGTCCACCGACGTGCCCGACAGGCGCCGGATCAGCCGCTGAAAGTCGGTTTCGGCCGGGACCGCGTCCAGCTCGGCCAAAAGCCGGATCGCGGTCTTGTCACCCTCCCGCGCCGCCGCCCGCAGCTGCTCGCGCAGCAGCGCGGTCTGCACTTGCGCGGTCAGCGCGATCTCGGGCGCAGTGCGTTCGGATTCGCGGATCTGGTCGCGCAAGTGACGGCCGAGCCCTTGCAGGCTCGGCATGATCTTCAGATAGGCGTGGCCGACCGAGGTGGTGATGGCGACCACCACCCACACCGAAAACCGTTACCCGGGCGGGGAAACCGGGTTAGTGGCCGCGCATCATCAGCGCCATCTCACGCAGGCTCTTGGTCTCCGGCCCTGGCTCACCCCCACCCGCAGGTGCGGGCCGGACGGCGTGACCGGCCAGGGCGTCGATCGGCCCGGTTAGCTGCTCGTCGGTCAGGGTGTGCCCGAACGCGGCAGCCACGGTCGCCCATAACGCAGTCACCCGCCGTTCCAGCGCGGCCAGCAGGTAGTCCGTGCGTGGCCAGCCGGTATCCGGCCCGGCCGTGCGCCACACCGCCGCATCGTCGGGCAGGTGCTCGACCAGCACGCACACCCGGCGGAACGACAGCGTGCCCCGGTAGAGGTCGAGCAGATCCACGCCCATCCCGAGAAAGTCCACTTCGAGTGCGCCTGCGGTGGTCTCGTCGCCCAGCAGCCGGGCGACCGTTAAGGGTTTCCCCGGCCCAGCTCCCGCATGACCTCCGAGGAGAAGTCCTCCGCGTCTGCCGCCGTGCTGGCCAACGCGCGGAACGTCGCGTACTGCTCGGCGCCGAGGATGAGCTTCAGCGCGGTCAGGTGCTTGCCCTCCTCCTCTACCTCCAGCGCTTCCAGTGGCATCTGCGCGGGGGCGGGCAGCTTGAACCGCTTGCCCCGCCACACCACCGCCGGACCTTGAGCGGGCGAGGTCTTGCGGGTCGCTTCGGCGCGTTGACTTGTGCTCACTTGCGTGTCTCCTGGCTGATCGATTCGAGTGCAGGCGGGGCGGCGAGCACGGCAGGATCGTCGGTCAGCCACACACCGAGCACAGTGGATCCACCGACTGGTGCCAGCGCGGCAAAGGTCATGCCCCACCTGTTTTCTTGTGTGCGGGACCACTGGGCGTCCTCGGTCTCCGACACCTCAGCGCGCGGCAGATAGAGGCGATGGTGGTAGACCTCGGTGTCTGAAACGAAGTCGGTCCAATCAACACACAGCGCGCGCACATCGCTGCGTGGGACACTGGAGATCTCGGCGCGGTACTTCTTGCTGCCCTGCGCGGTTTCGGTGAACGTCATGCCGCCGAAGTACGCGCCCAGCACAATCGCTTTGGACTCCTGGAACGTGGACGCTACCGTCAACTCTTGCCCTGGTAGATGTACCGCGCGGGGGTGAGTTGCTGCCAATGCTCGGTGCCCTGTTTGTCCACCGACCGCCGCACGGTCACACCGTCTGACGTAGACAGGCCAAGCCCGGTCCATGCGACGGCTAACGGTGTCGTGGCATCGGCAGGTTCAGGCGTGCCCGCTCGAGCCAGTGAGATCTCACCTGTCCCGGCCACACGCACAAGAGCAGAATTCAGCGCCATACACCCTCCAGATAGTTAGCAAAAGCAGTTAAAGTCCATCCGGCCGCCAACGACTGCTACACGTGCCAAGCCGTCGAGTGGGGTACAATGCCGACGTGAACGCCGGAAGCGTGGAGGTTGGAGACGCACGGCGTAGTGTCCTTGTCGTCGTACGCAGCCACACGAGCCTCGCCCGTCTTGCCGAGTACGCCGGGCTTCTCCTTGCGGCCCCGCTAAGCGATACCGATAGAGGTTCCGGATCTTTTCGGAATTTTGCAGGACCATCCCCGCGCCGCTACAGGCAGCATCGACCCGTAATGATGGGGCTGTTACGGCGCGTAAGCGTACTTATTTCGACGTTTACGCTCACCATTCGGCCGTACATGTGCCGACGGGTGTATATCTTTTCCGCTCTATTGCCCATCCAATGGCTTTGGATTAACCCACATCTGGCGGCCTCTCCTCTGACGCTCAGTCCATGCGCCCCACGCGCTCCAGGCCTTGCCTTCTCCTTTGCCGCATGAGAACGAGGTAGGGCCGGTTGTGCGCCGCAATGGCGGGATGCTCTTTGAGTGACGATCGCCTCCCCTCTCCTCTAAGATTCCCTCTCGGAGAGGCCTTATGGCTATTGGACTGGCAGTTTATTTGAGCGCCGTTGGTATTGCCATTTTATTGAATGTCCTTCTTCAGCAGCACGTCCTTGACTGGTGGACCGCCCGACGGAAGGACAGAAGAAATCGAAAGGCTGAACGGATCCGCAATCAGGCGACACGAGAGATAAAGGAGGCCCGGCGTGCTGCCGAAGATCTTGACCGCAAGCTAAATAACCTTGACAAAAAGATCGAGAATATACCCAGGGTCGAAGGTGGTCAAGATAGTAGCTAGTCCGAGGCGTCTCTTAATGCTGACCGCGCGAATACAGTCAGAGCGGCAGTTGCCAGTGGATCGTTAGTATAGGGGTCGATGCTGTTGATAGGCCCCGCGAAGGGCTCCGCTGTCCATTGTCGTGATGCACTTGGCGTGCAAAGTACGCCCAAGGCCAGTGCGATCAAGGCTTTGCTGCTGTGCGGGGTGCGGTGCCAGCAGGTCAGGCGGATCACCGCACGCTGGACCGCTGGCCAGGTCCAGCTTTGCCCGTCGTCGGCGACGAGCAGCCACGGCAGCGACGGCGGGCCACCGTTCGGGCCGCGCCCGGTCTCGGTGGACACCTTTACCCCGGCCGCCTCGGGTTCCGGACGCTGCGCCAGCAGGCGCCGCAGCGCGCAGACCACCAGTTCGGTCACGTCGAGGGGGACCGCCAGGCTCACTCGTCCCGCCTCCGCCGGGTCCGTGGCCGCCGTGTAGTCGGGGTGTCCAGTCCGTGCACGTCCAGGCCGGTCGCCGTGGCGGCGCGCTTGAGCACGCCGTGCCGTGCCTCCATGCCCACCCCGGACGGGTGCCGCACCGCCACCGACGTTCCGGCCCGGTCGTGGTCGGGGTCGTCGGACACGTCGACCGGCAGCGGTTGCCCTGAGGTGACGCGGTGCCCTTGGGCGCGGGCGGCGGCGCCCACCTGCTCGGCTGCGTCACGGACCGCGTCGGCGACCTCGGGTGAGGTGAGGATCTCGGCGAGCCCGGCGTGGTCGAGTTCGAATCCGTAGAATGCCGGCACAACTTATCCCTCCACGGTGGACAGTATTGCTTCGTAGTGGGTGCGGCCGGGCCGCGGCGCCCACTCGTCCGGTTCGCCTTGGACGTCGAGGGTGCGGCCGTTCCACTCGACGCGTTCGCGGGCGCGGATCGGCTGGAATGTGAACAGCCGCCACGTGGTGATCACCGGCTGGCGCCCGGGTTCCGGGTTCTCCCGGGACCCGGTGGGTTGCAGCTGTCCCCAGATCTCCCGGCGTGGCGCGTCCGGCCCGTAGTCCAGGCGTGGTGTGGGGTTGTCGTACTCGTCGGCCAGTTCGGCTGGGGTGATCACGATCAGGCGGTGCGGCAACTGCATCAGCCACTCCCGGTGTCTGGTGTGGTCCAGATGGAGAACGCGCCGCGTGGCTGCGGACGCGGGGGCCGCAACAGGTCCAGCTCGGCCTCGGTGAAATACAACCCACCGCCCTCGTGAGCGACGGTGCGGGAGTAGCCGCCCACAGTCTCACTGCGGACACCGTCCGGTGGACTGGCCAGGGCCCTCAACACCGCTGTGCATACGACACCAACCGCCGTCGGCGGTGCCGGGTTCGGGACGTCTGGAACATATGTGCACGCGATTGCAGTGGCGTCGGTGAGGAGCACAGCCACGCGGGAGCGCTCCGCGTCCGTCAGCACGTGGTCAGCACGGGCCTGAACATCATCAGGTGTAGCCAAAACCGCAGGTGGAGGCACATAGACCTCCGGATGCTCAGTTGACGGCAATCAATCTGTGGCGAGGGGGAAACCGAGCGGGCAGGGGAATGGCGGGAGGTACCGCCCTCGGCAAGTCGGCCTTCGGCCATTGCACGGGTGTAGCATCGGTCATCGCACCGGTCTTCCCAGGTTTTTACATAGGACCCGCCTGAGCGGTAACTAACCGATCATGACGTGTTCACCGAGCTCGACTGAAAGTGCCAGACTGACGACATGAACACCGCAACCCCCGCCTCCCCCGGCACTGCTACTCATAGTGGCCCTCCGGCCCCGCTCAGCGGACATGACACCATCGAGGGATTACTCAAGGAGTCTCGTCGCCAAGGCGTTCCCATACGGAAAACCTTTGTACAGATCGGAAAAGGCAAGAGTACCACCGCTGGACCACTGGCCGGTTTCCTCACTCGCCGCGACGGTCGCGGGCTCGATGCCTACCTCCTGCTGCACGCACTCGCCAGTGCGGACCCGTGGGACTGCACGTTGCCGTCCGGGTTCTGGGTGCGCGCCCTCAACCTCATGTCGTCGGCCGGGGATCTTGACGCCGCCCGGGGCACGATCTCCAAGATCATGAAGCGCCTGGAGGAGCAGGGCCTTGTACGCCGAGGGCGTGTGAAACGCATGGCCGCTATCACCCTCCTGAAGGAGGACGGCTCTGGCGACGACTATCAGCACCCCTTTGATACCGGTGAACAGTGGCTCCACTTGCCCCACAACTACTGGTATGACAGGCACTACCTCAGCCTGAGTCTTCGGGCGAAGGTTATGCTGCTCATCGCCTTGGAACGCCCTGACGGGTTTTATCTGCCTCATGAGAAGGCGCCGCTTTGGTACGGAGTGTCCGCGGACAGCGCAGGTTCCGGACTGCGAGAGCTGCGCAAAGTGGGGCTCCTCGAAGAGGATCGGGAATGGGTCCGCACTGAGCGCTCAGACACTGGGTGGACCGAACGGCTCACCTACACGTTGACCGGGCCCTTCTCGAACGCCGCGCGCCAGAAGGCCAAGGCCGACGAGAAGAAGCAGGCGACGACCGCTTCCGCCTTGGAGTCAGCATGAACGTCCAGTTGCTCCGGCACGTGCTCGGTCTCCTGCCCGCTGTGCTCGTGGTCCTTTTTGCGGGCGCCATAGCCCTTATCGGTCTGGCGTTACGCCAACCGGGTCGCCAATACGCCTTATCCCAGGCCAAAGTTTTCGTGGACATGGCGGGGATCCTCGTAGGAAGCCCACGGAAACCACCAGACCCGGACCATCCCAACCGGGTTGACCCATCCGGATAACGGCACGTCGTTTGTCGCCGTCCACGCCACGGCCTCCAGCGTGGACGGCAAGATCTACTCCTCCGTCTTCGGTGGCCTGCCGCCAGCGGCTCGAACTCCCAACTCAGATGGCAGCCTGCGCAGCGCCTCGACCGTGGCCTTGTCGGTCACCTCGGCCTCGCCGTCCACAAAGGTCACGCCAAGGTCATGCACCACCAGTTGCGGGTGTTCGCTGCAGGTGAACTTCACGCCGGTTGTCTCCTTCGGGTTAGGCGGGACCGGTGGTCAGGCCGGTGATCTTGCCGTGCGCGCGTTCGTTGCCGTACCGCAGGCCGATCTCGCCGTAGATCTGGAACGCGTCGTTCGCGCCGGTCTTGGCCAGCGGTTCAACGAACAGGAAACCCTTGCCCGGCACGCGAAGGAATACCGGCGCGCACTGTTCCAGGCTGGCGACCGCGATGGCGTTGGTGGGCATGTAGCGGTTGAGCATGATGCCGAGCCGCCCGAAGTCGGTTTCGATGGTGTCCACCGAGACACCGCCGACGTTACGGGTTTCCTCGCGGTAGTTCTTCTTGGTGATGAAGATGTCGGTCAGCATGCGCCGCTGCCAGGCGTTGCACATGATCATTGCGGTCTCGGAGGTTTGGATGCCGCCGTTCGTCCAGACCATCTGCATCAGGTCCAGCACCATGGTCTCGGTCAATGCGGTGGGGTTGGCGTTGGTGATCACGTTGGTGGTGATCGCCTGCAGTGCCGCCGCGTCCACGGTGCCGCTGTTCAC
>CBIMJO010000097.1:0-13602 GCA_966244135.1 uncultured Actinocrispum sp.
CTGGGCGGCTGCGCGGAACTGGTGCTGGCCACGTCCTCCGGGATCGGCCGGTACGCGCCCGCGGTGTTCAGCATCGACATGGTCAGCAACATGCTGCTGTCCATCCTGGCGCCGGTCCTGCTCGCCATGGGCGCGCCATTCTCCCTGGCCCTGGAATGCCGGCCGGGGCTGCGCAAGTGGTTCGGGGAACTCGCCCGCGGCCGGGCCGCACAACTGCTCACCCATCCGGCGACCGTGCTGACGTTCTTCGCCGGGTCGTTCTTCGTGCTGTACTACTCGGGCCTGTACGCCTGGTCGCTCGACGTGCCACTGGCCCACGTGGGCATGAACACGTACTTCTTGGTGACCGGCTTCGTGTTCTTCTGGGCGGTACTCGGCCTCGACCCGTTCCCGCGGCCGCTTTCCCTGGCACAGCGCCGGAAGATGGCGATGATCGCGGTCCCGGTGCAGGCGCTGTTCGGGGTGACCCTGCTGGCCACCGACACCGTCATCGGCGCCCGGTTCTACGGAACCCTTGGCCTGCCATGGACTTCGGACCTGCTGGAGATCCAGCGCGTCGGCGGTGGCGTCGCTTGGGGCGCCGGGGTGGTGCCGTTGCTGCTGGTGGCCGCCGGCCTGCTCCTCAACCCCGCCAAGGCGGAAGTCAAGGAGCCGGCCGGCGTTTAGAGAACCTCAGCTGGAGACGCGGATCTCCAGCAGGGTGGCCGAGTGGCCGCCCGAGCCCTCGCCGATGCCCTCGGCACCGCCCGGGGCCACGGTCTTCGTGCCGCCCTGACCGTCCACTGTGTAGTTCGCCACGGTGGTGTGCCGGGTGTCACTGAAGATCAGGTACGTGTCGTTCAGCTCCAGCGTCAGGTACCCGGTCGCGCCGGTCACCTTGAAGCAGAACGGGTCCTTGTTGCGCGCCCGGACCTCCAGGAAGTCACCGCTGGGCGCGCAGCCGGTGAACAGGATGTGCCCGTCACCCTTCTTGAGCCGGATGCCCTTCTCGGCGAAGATCTGCGCCGCGCCCGGGTAGTCGTAAGTCTCCTCGAGCGTCGGCGGTTCGTCCGCGGCTGCGGCGGCGGTGTGCACCGCCGGAGCCGCGGAAACGCTTGCCGGCACAAGGAACGCCGCCGCACCGGCGACAGCGAGAATGCCCAGTTGCGCACGAATCCGCACTGGTTCAACCCCCCATATGTGTCATGTGTGTACATCGCGGGACGCGTGATCGTCCCGACCCCAGGGCATGACCTAATCAGGCCGCGGCCGGGCACCGCAACTGTGAGGACTGACACAGCCGTCGCGAATCGGGACGCGGTTACGCTCCGTGCGGCAGAGTCTGACTGACTCGTAGTTCTCTTGGGGGATAACTTGCGCATGCGCAGATTCATGCTGCCCTCGTCGCGGTCCGTCATCGCGGCATCCCTCGTGGCCTCGCTGGCACTGGGACTTGTCCCGGTGCAGGCCACGCAGGCGGCAGCGGAGGAAACACCGGTCAGTGCCCGTTCGCAGGCGCTGACCTACATGAAGACCGGCGGCCCGGGTGTGGCCAAGGCGGCCGAGGCCGCGCTCGCCGGGACGGACGCCGACGTGCGGGCGTTCCTGGACACCGGGCGCGCCAAGGCCGAGGCCGACGACGTGCAGGTCCGGGTGGCGCAGCTGCTGTCGGCGGGCGGGCCGGGCGTCAAGGCCGCGGCCCAGAAGGCGCTCGCCGGGAGCGTCGACGACCAGAAGACGTTCGTCGCGAGCGGCTGGCAGCGGCCGGCCCAGGACGACCTGCAGGTCCGCGTCACCGAAGCGATGAACCAGGGCGGCCCCGGCGTGAAGGCCGCCGCGCAGAAGGCGTTGCGCGGCACGGTGGACGACCAGCGGCGGTTCCTGCTGGCCGGCCAGTTCGACGCCAAGGACGACGACGATGAGATCCGCGTCGCCCAGATCATGACCATCGGCGGACCCGAGGTCCGCAAGGCCGCGCAGCGCGCGCTCGACGGCGGCCGGGACGACGACCAGTACTTCCTGGTCTACGGCTACGAAGTGGCCGCGGCCCGGGACCAGGAGACGCAGTCGGTCGCGCAGCTGGTCGACATCGCCAAGCTGGCCGGCGACCGGAGCGCCGAGCAGACCAAGGCCGCCCAGGCCGCGGCCGAGCAGGCGATCAACGCGGCCCGGCTGGCCAAGGAGGCGGCGCAGCGCGCGGCCGCGGAAACCAAGGCGGCACAGGACTCCTCGATCCGCGCGGCGGACGCGGCGGGCCGGGCGGCGGACGCCGCCAAACGGGCCGCGGCAGCCGCGCAGACCGCGATTCGTGCTGCAGCAGCAGCGAACGAAGCCGCTCGCGTGGCTTCGAACGCGGCCAGCCAGGCAGCTCAGGCGGCCAACATGGCCGGGAAGGCCGCGGCCCGCGCGAGAAGCGCGGCAGCCGCCGCGGCCAACGACCGCAGTCAGGCGGACGCGGCCTCAGCGGCGGCGAAGGCCGCCCGGGACGTGGCAAAGGGTGCACGTCTCGCCGCCGAAGCCGCCGACCAGGCAAGCAAAGCAGCGACCGCCGCGGGTCAGGCCGCGGCCGCCGCGAGCTCTGCCGGTGCCAACGCCGACGCGGCCGCTGGTGCCGCCGGCGAAGCCGGTGACTGGGCGGCCAAGGCCGGCGCGAGCGCCGACCAGGCCCGCAACGCCAGTGCCCAGGCCAAGCGCAAGGCCGCCGAGGCCACCCGCGCCGCCGGCCAGGCGCAGGCGATCGCCAACGAGGCGGCGCGTTATGCCGCCCAGGCAAGGGATGCCGCCAACCAGGCCGCCCAGCACGCCGACAATGCCGCTGCCGCGGCGGATGAAGCGGTGAAGCACGCGGGCGAGGCACAGGGCGCGGCCGACCGGGCGCAGGCGTCGGCCGATCTGGCCAAGCAGTCGGCGGGCGAGGCGCAGGCCGCTTCGGACCTGGCGCGCTCGATCGCCGACACCGCCCGCAAGTCCGAGGCCGAGCGGCTGGCCCAGCAGAAGGCCAAGGCCATCGAGGAGGCCAAGGACGCCAAGGAGGCGGAAGCCTCGCAGCAGGCCCAGTCCGCGTGGGTCGCGGGCCGCACGGCCGCGCTGGACGCCGAGGCCCAGCGCCTGCTGGCCGAGGCACAGCAGCCGGGAGCACCACAGTCCACTGTGGTCACCAACGGCCGCAAGGTCGCGGCCCGGGCCACCCACACCGGTGGCGGCTGGATCAAGGCGGCCGCCGATGTCGCGTTGGTGGGCAACGACACCGACGTGGTCAAGTTCGTCCAAGGTGGACTGACCGTGGCGACCGAGCAGGACGACCGCGCGAGCGTCGGCCACATCGCCAACAACACCGGCAGCCCGGCCGAACGGGTCGCCGCGATCGACGCGCTGAGCAGTGACTACGGCTGGGTCAAGGACTTCCTGCGCGACCGGCGCTACGCGGGCAAGGACGACGACGACCAGATCGCCATCGCGCAGATCATGAACAGCGGCGGCGCCGGGCTCAAGGCGGCGGCCCAGGCCGCGCTGCGCGGCACCCCGGCCGACCGGGAGAAGTTCCTCACCGAGGGCCAGTACAAGGCCCGTCAGGAGGACGACCAGGTCGCCGTCACCGCCGCGATGAACTCGGGCGGGCCCGAGGTCAAGGCCGCCGCCCAGGCGGCACTGTCCGGCCCGGGCGCCTACCAGCGGGCGTTCCTGCAGGTGGGTCTGGTCAAGGCGCAGCAGCGGGACGCCGACACGGCCAGCCACGTCGCGCAGATCGAGTCCTATCTGGCCCAGGCGGCCAAGATCGCCGCGACGGCCAAGCAGAACGCCGCCGAGGCACAGGCCGCGGCCTACCGGGCCAAGGGCGCCGCACAGGAGGCCCAGGACTGGGCCAACCAAGCGCTCGATTCGGCCAAGAAGGCCCGCGAGTTCGCCGACGCCGCCAAGGCATCCGCGGACCAGGCGCAGCGTTCGGCCGACCAGGCGGCGGAATCCGCCCGGCAGGCCAAGCAGGCCGAGGCCGACGCCCAGCAGGCGGCGGCAGCGGCGGCCCGCTCGGCCAGCCAGGCCGAGGCGAGCGCCTCGCAGGCCCGGACCTTCGCCGCGCAGGCCAGCGCGGCGGCGACCCAGGCTCGCGCCGACGCCATCGCGGCGGGCAAGTCCGCCGACGAGGCCGCCGCGGCGGCATCCGAGGCGGCGAAGATCGCGGCGGACAAGCAGGCGCTGGAGGACGCGGCGACCCAGCAGGCCGACGCGGAACGCCGGGCCAACGGCGAGCTGACCTCGTCCGACGAGGAGGCCCTGCGCGCACAGGGCGGCCAGGCCGCGGTGGACGAGTACCGCCAGGCCCTCAAGGACGCCAACAAGTCCATCGGCGACTGGCTGATCGAGAACGGCGCCGAGATCCTGATCTCGCTGCTGGGCATCGACAACATCATCAAGTGCGTCAGCGAGGGCGACATCGGCAGCTGCCTGTGGAGCATCGTCGACGTCGGCAGCTTCGTGCTGGCGATCGGCAAGCTGCCCGCGGTCGGCAAGGCGATCATCCGGGTGATCGACGGCATCGCCGGGTTCTTCGAGGCCGGCTCCAAGGCCCGCAAGGTGCTGGAGCGCGCGGGCAAGTTCATCGAGGACTTCCGCAACAGCCGCAAGCCGGACATCGAGGTGTGCGAGATCGACCTCGGCGGCCGGGCGTCCTTCGCACCGCAGGCCGGCAGCCGCGCCGCGGCCGCGGCGATGGCGAAGAAGAAGTGCAAGTTCGGTAAGGTCGACCTTCCGGCTCCGGACTACGGCACGAAGGGCGCGCACATCCACATGGATGACGGCGTGACCGAGGTGGGCATCTCGGTGAAGGACGGCAAGCTCGCCGGCACCCCGATCAACGCCAACGGAAAGTGGGCCAGCGACAAGGACATCAAGGCCGCGCTGGACCACCTGAACGATCCGAAGAACGCCGCGGACCGCACGAAACTGCTGGAGAACACCAAGACGGCGCTCGAGCGGATCAAGGCGGGCGACTTCAAGGTGAACGACCAGGGCCGGATCCGCCAGATGCAAGAACTCGTCGAATACCTGGAGAACCTGCCGTAGCCATGTCTTATCCGGACTTCTTCGCCGATCTGGCCACCAGTGGCCGGATCCTGGGCCTCGGGCTGGGCAGCCGGCCCGAGGACTGGGCGGCCGCCCTCGGCGACCGCTTCTTCGAGGGCAGCCACTACGAGGGGCACCTGTCCCGCGAGTTCGGCATGCTCGAGGTGAACTTCGACGGCGGCCCCGGCGAATGGTCCTGCGAGTTTCTCAATGTCCGGGTGGAACAGCTGAGCTGGCCGCCCGAGCGGGTGCCCGGGGTCGCCATGGCCCCGGGCGCTCTGCGCGATGTCTACGGCCCGTTCCCGGCCCGGGTCGGGTTCGACGAGATCGCCGACCGGCTGGCCGATCGCGGTGTGCCGGTATACAAACTCAACCAGATCAGCGCCGCCGAGCCGGACCTGTTCTGGGTCGCGGACGGCGGAGCCATGTTCCACGTGCTGACCCCCGCCACCGCGGGCGACGGGCTGCGGCCCGGCGACATTCACTCCGTCTCGGTGATGTCCGGGCGCACGATTCGTGTGATAGAACACATCCGCTATCGGTGAAAGGGCCCGCGCGCGATCTGGCGAGTTCGAGCCAAGATCGCCGAAGGCACACGTCAGGATTGTCCACAGTGAACTCGAACCGGAGGGGCGGCCCGCGTCCGCTCAACTCCGGTGACATATAAGGGTAACGTCAACATCGACTGTTGAAAAGCCCATCATCCCACACTTTTCACATTCCCCCTCGGCTGTGATAAAACCTCCCGGGCTTCGCTTTGTCCGTGCCGGTCGCCTGGAGGAGTGCGTGGGAGCGTCGTGAAGAACAAGGATGAATCCGGCAGGGGTCACGACAAGTCGATCCGCAAGCGCCTCACCAGAACGGTTCTGATCCCCAGTATCACCCTGCTCGTCTTATGGCTGGCGGTGTCCGGGTACTTCGTGTTCAGCGGCCTGTACTCCAAGCTGGTGGCCGACTCGGTGCGGCAGGTGTCCATTCCGGCCGTGACCGCGCTGGCCTCCATCCAGGCCGAGCGCCAGGTGGCCGTGGAGTTCGTGGACAACAGCGGTGCCGGACAGGCCGACCTGCTGGCCCGCGAACAGCAGACCGATCAGAAACTCAATGACCTGCAAGCGGTCTTCGGCCCGGCCATCGAAAGCGCGCCGGCCGAGATTGCTACGCGCATGAAGGAATTGAAGGGGAAGTTCGACCAGCTGCCGGTGTTCCGTTCGCAGGTCGGCTTCCGCTCGGTGCCGAAGGCTCAGGTCAACGACTTCTACAACGGGATTCAGGACACCGCCGCCACGCTGTTCGATGTCCAGGCGCGCATCGTGCCGGACGAGGTCGCGGTGCAGGGCGCGATCGGCGCCACCACGGTTTTCCGGGCCGCCGACACGATGGCCAGGGAAGCGTCACTGGTCAACAGTGCGTTCGCCGCCGGGGCTTTGACACCCGACGATTACCTGTTGTTCACCAACTACGTCGGCAAATACCGCTCGGAGTTGGGTACCACCGCGCCTTTCCTGGAGCCGAGCACACAGGCGCAGTACCAGCAGCTGATCGGCAGCGAGTCCTGGAAACGCCTGGCGGCCGCGGAGGACGCGCTGATCAAGCGGGGTCCGTGGACCTCCAAGGACAAGACCGCCGTCCCGGTCGCGCAGGCCGACTGGCGCACCGCGAGCTCCGATGTGGCCGCCGCGCTCACCGCGCTGACCATCGACCAGGCCGACAAGGTCTCCGCCAAGGCCATCGTGTCCGGTCAGGACAAACTGTGGAACGCGATCATCGGCAGTGTGGTCGCGCTGCTCATCTCGGTGATCTCGGTGATCATCGCGGTCCGGGTGTCGCGCACCCTGGTCGACCGCACCCTGGTCACCCGTCTGGAGCAACTGCGGGACGACTCGCTCGACCTCGCCGGCAAACGCCTGCCGGACATCGTGTCCCGGCTCAAGGGCGGCGAGGCCGTCGACGTCGGCGCCGAGCTGCCGCGGCTGGACCACGGCCGCGACGAGATCGGGCAGGTGGCCGAGGCGCTGAACATCGCGCAGCTGACCGCGGTCAACGCGGCGGTGAGCGAGGCCAAGGCGCGCAGCGGTGTGCACAACGTGTTCCTCGGTATCGCGCACCGCAACCAGGTCCTGGTGCACCGGCAGCTGCAGATCCTCGACGAGATGGAGAAGCGCGAGGAGGACTCCACCCAGCTGGCGTCGCTGTTCCAGCTCGACCACCTGGCCACCCGCGCCCGGCGGACCACCGAGAACCTGATCATCCTGGGCGGCAAGCAGCCCGGCCGCCGGTGGCGCAAACCCGTGCCGCTGATGGAGATCCTGCGCGCCTCGGTGTCCGAGACGGAGCAGTACTCGCGGGTGACCGTGGACGGCATCCCGGACGTGCAGATCACCGGTTCGGCCGTGGCCGACACCATCCACCTGGTGGCCGAGCTGGTGGACAACGCGACCTCGTTCTCCCCGCCCGGGTCCCAGGTCGAGGTGACCGGCACCGCGGTCGCCCGCGGGGTCGTCGTGGACGTGTCCGACCAGGGTCTCGGCATGACCGACGCCGCCCGCGAGTGGGCCAACGAGATGATGGCCGACGCGCCCGAGTTCGACGCGATGGCGCTGCGGGCCGACTCCAGCCTCGGCCTGTTCGTGGTCGCCCGGCTGGCTTCCCGGCTGGGGATCAAGGTCACCTTCGACCCGTCGCGCTACGGCGGGCTGCGGGCCACCGTGCTGATCCCCTCCGCCCTGCTCGTCACCGAAGGCCAGACCGACGACGAGGACGTGCCCGTGAGCGAACCGGCCCAACCCGCCCCGCAGCCCGCGCCCCCGGTGTTAGCCGGCCGGATCGCGCCCGCGAGCGAACGACCCGCCGCGCAGGCGGTCGCCACCCGCACCGAACCCGCACCGTCCACTGTGGACGACACACCCGCCGGACCCGCGGCACCCAAGCCCAGTCCCCGGCCGCAGCTGCCGCAGCGCACCCCGCAGCACAACCTGGTCTCCCAGCTGCGCGACGACCCGGAGCTCGACCAGGCCGACGACTACGACTTCGATGGCTCGGCCGGCACCCTGTCGGCGTTCCACCGGGGCACCAGGCGCGGCCGCCTGCCCGAAGAGTGAACCCGTGCCTACCCTCAAGGGAACCGTTGGTATGAACCAGAAAACCGATCTGAACTGGTTGCTCGACGACGTGGTCGGGCGGGTTGTGGGGACCCAGCACGCCATCGTGCTGTCGGCCGACGGGCTGCTGCTGGGCCGCTCGACCGGGATGGACAAGAACGACTCCGACCAGCTGTCCGCGATCGCGTCCAGCCTGCAGAGCCTGGCCAAGGGTGTGAGCAGGCACTTCAACCGCGGCCGGGTGCTGCAGAACCTGATCGAGATGGAGGAGGGCTACCTGTTCGTCTCCGCGGCGGGCCGGGGCGCGTGCCTGGCGGTGCTGGCCGAGTCGAGCGTTGACGTCGAGATGATCGCCTACGAGATGAACCGCCTGGTCAAACGAGTCGGTGACTACATGGCCGCCGCGCCACGGGGAACCGCCGCGACACTGGAGAGGACGTGAGCGTGGACGACGGATGGTATGACGAGGCCGCCGGCCCGCTGGTCCGCCCGTACGCGATCACCAGCGGCCGGACCCCGTCGGCCTCCGCACGGGCCCAGCTGGACCTGTCCACCCAGGTGATGACGCTGCGGGCGGCGACCGACCAGAGCGGGCCGACCCCGGAGCACATGGCCATCCGGCAGCTGTGCCAGCGGCCGCTGTCGGTGGCCGAGCTCGCCGCGCACCTGGACCTGCCGCTGGGCGTGGTCCGGGTGCTGTGCGGGGACCTGATCGAACGCGGCGTTGTCATCACCCGCTCGCCCACGGCCATGGCGGCCAAGGCGCCGGACCGGGAACTACTACAGGCGGTACTCGATGGACTCACGAAACTCTGACGACGAGCAGGAAGCGGAGTTCATCCCGACCCCGGTCAAGATCATCATCGCCGGGGGCTTCGGGGTGGGCAAGACGACGATGGTGGGCGCGGTCAGCGAGATCCCGCCGCTGACCACCGAGGAGGTGCTCACCGAGGCCAGCGACGGCATCGACGACCTGCTTGGCGTGGAACGCAAGGCGACGACGACCGTGGCGCTGGACTTCGGCCGGATCACCATCTCGCCGAAGTACGTGCTGTACCTGTTCGGCACCCCGGGCCAGGAACGGTTCTGGTTCATGTGGGACGAGCTGGCCCGCGGCGCGATCGGCACGGTGGTCCTGGTGGACACCCGCCGGCTGGACACCAGCTTCGCGGCGATCGACTTCTTCGAGCGCCGCAAGATCCCGTTCATCGTCGCGGTGAACTGCTTCGACAACGCCGAGCGGTACAACGAGGACGAGATCCGCGGCGCGCTGGCGGTGCCGGGCCACGTCCCGATCGTCATGTGCGACGCCCGGGAACGCGACTCGGCCAAGCTCACGCTGATCCGGCTGGTGAAACACGCGATGAGCGCGCTTCCCGTCGGGTGAACGCCGGCGCTCGCACCGGCTGCATCCGCAGGTTGAAGTGGCGCAACAGTTTGGGTGCGTCCACCACCCGGTAGCCCGGAACCTGGCCGGGGTCCTTCGCGATGTCCGCGAGGATCCCGGCCACGTAGTCGTAGTGCGCCTGGCTGTAGACCCGGCGCGGCAACGCGATCCGGACGAGCTCGAACGGCGCCGGGGTCACCAGCTCGTTGCGCTCGTCGAACGTGCCCAGGTAAAGGGAGCCCAGCTCCGCACAGCGGATCCCGCCGCGCAGGTACAGCTCGCAGGCCAGCGAGTGGCCGGGGAACGCCGACGGCGGCAGGTGGGTGAGCAGCCGTCCGGCATTGAGGTAGAGCGCGTGCATGCCGGGCGGGCGCACGATGTCCACGCCCGCGTCGTTGACCAGCTGGGCCAGCCGCTCGGTGTCGGCGGCCCGTGCGGCCAGGTAGGACGGCTCCAGCACCTCGGACACGCCCTGGGCCACCCGCTCCAGGTCGTGCGCGGCCAGCCCGCCGTAGGTGCGGAAGCCCTCGGTGGCGATCAGGTTGATCTCGCACCGCTGGGCCAGTTCCGGGTCGCGCAACCCGATGAACGCGCCCATCGGGGCGATGCCGTCCTTCTTCAGGCTCGCCACGGCGCCGTCGACCAGCCCGAAGGCCTCCTCGGCGACCTGCCGCGGGGTGTGCCCCGCGTAACCGTCCTCCCGGCGCGTGACCAGGAAGGCGTTTTCCGCGAAGCGGGCGGCGTCCAGCAACAATGGCACGTCGTGCCGGCGGCAAATGTCGCGGACCGCCCTGAGGTTGGCCATCGACACGGGCTGGCCACCCCCGCCATTGTTGGTAATGGTCATCAGGACCATGCCGACCCGGTGCGAGTCCGGGCCGGACAGGATCTGCGCGAGCGCGTCGAGATCGATGTTTCCCTTGAACGGCGACTCCGAGTCCAGGTCGGCCGCTTCGGCGCAGGGCAGGTCGCGCGCCTCGCAGCCGAGCAGCTCGATGTTCGCCCTGGTGGTGTCGAAATGGGTGTTGCCCAGGGATATCTGTCCCGGCCGCAGGATATTGGTGAACAGCACGCGTTCCGCCGCACGGCCCTGGTGCACCGGAAAGATGTGCGGAAACGAGGTCAGCTCGCTCAGCGCGGCGCGGAACCGGAAGAACGAGTCGGACCCCGCGTAGGAACGGTCTCCGCTCGCCGCGGCCGCCTCCTGGGCGGTGGACACCGCGCCGGTGCCGGAGTCGGTCAGCAAATCGATCGTGACCGTGTTCGCCCGCAGGTTGAAGCCGTTGTAACCGGCCTCCGCCAGCGCTTTCGCCCGTTGCTCGGCGGTCGTGACCGGGATGGGGGTCACGACCTGCGCGCGGTACGGGGGGAATGGGGACATCGGGTTCCTGCTTTCGGTTTTACGACACCAGTCCGAGAACGGGCCGCTGCCGGGGCGGGGTGACGCTGAAGGCCTCTGAGGACAGGTAGACCGTGATGCCCGAGCCGACCGCGCCCAGGCGCAGCGAGACATGCGGGATCAGGCCGACTCCGTCGCGCAACGGCCGCGCGGTCACGGCCCGCAGCGAGCGGTCGAGCTCGGCGGTGTCCATGTTGTACTGCGCCATGACGGCCACCAGGCGCGCCCTGGCCACCTCGTCGTCCGGGACGTAGTCGCGGATCGGGAGGTAGAGGCTGTAATTGCTGGGCGTCGCGGTGTCGCCCTCGACAAAGGAATAGCTGGATATCAGCGGCCGGTGCTCGAACGGCCCTTTCCCGCCGCCCAGAATCGCGCAGAACTCGCGAATCTGCATCGGGTCGATACCGGGCACCAGAGCCGCCGCCCGCTCGACGTCCCTGGTCTCCGCCGACTCGTGTGAGACATACAGTTTCACCCGGGCCCTCGGCGTCCGGTTCAGGTCGAGCGCGAAAAACGAGAACGTGTCCCTTTCCCCGCGCGTGAGCGCGTGCGAGACAACGGCCCTGTAGACATCTCCCATACCCAGTCTGCCGAGCGCCTCGGCGACCAGATCACTCGCATTCTCCGCCCCTCTCGCATGCGGGTTCAAATACACCTTGAACACCGGCGGCGAGCCCGATCTGAAAATCATCGAATACCACAGCACGAAGTCACCGGACGGCCGCTCCGGGAGGAAGAGATCCTGGACGGCGTCGAGTTTGCCGGTGTAGAGGTTCAGCCGGCCTGCCATGTTGTCCAGGAACTCCCGGGCGGTCGACGCGCTCACTGCCTCGCCGAGCAGGCGCACGGCCCGCTCGCCGGTGACGTCGAAAGCGACCGAGAACTCGATCGGGGTCTTGTCGTCGGAAATGCTCGACGACCATTCGGCCGGTCCGAGGATGTTCGATTCCCCGGCCGCGCCGAGCAGTTCTCCGAGCAGCACACCCGCGGTCGGCCGGATATCCGACGCGCCCGCGGCACGGCAAAGGCGGTCTAACTGCCCCGTGGTGTGCTCGCGTAAAGAGAGGTTGGCCATGACGTAGGTTCACCCGTTCGCAGGGACGATACGACTTCTACTGGTCTAAACCAAAGCCGGTAAAGATTTTATCCCCGCGAATTGGCACTCCGACACCACTGTCAGTGTAGTCCTATGGCCAACGTTGATCTCGGAGCGTCGCCTTGTGGCGGCAACAACTCCCTGGTCACCCTATTGACGTGCCGTATTCGTTTTGTTATAGCGTCCGCCAATGGGCCGCTGACGTGTGATGATGTGGCCAGCCCCCCACCGGAATCCTACGCGTCCGGAAAAATAATGCGACGCGGGTCACATCGGACGGTGCCGGTGTGGACGGCCCCAGTGGACTCGCGCCCCGGTTCGCACCCGGCTCACACAGTGGACAGGTGCTCCGGACCGGCCACATCCGGCATGCCGGACGGGTCCATTCCGGACGTCCAGGGTGGTAGAACCAGTATCGTGCACCCGCTCCAAGCGCTGGGCCTGTCGGCCGCGGCGGAACGGGCCTACCTCGATCTCGTCGAGAACGGGGAGACCACGTCCGCCGGGCTGGCGCGACGGCTCGAGATCTCCCCCGCCGAGCTCGACGCGGCCCTCGCGGAGCTGACCGCGATCGGCCTGGCCGAGCAGGGCGTGGACAAGGTGCTGCCGTGCCCGCCCCAGCTCGCCATGGAGGCCCTGGCCGAGCAGCACACGCGTTCCGCCGCTGTGGCAAGGCAAAGCGCGACGCTGCTGTCCCGGGTGTGGAGCGCGGGCGTCGAGGGTCAGACCTATGTGGAGCTGCTACCGTCCTATGAGGCCGGTCGCGCGGTGCTGGACCGTGTGCAGACCGACGCCCGCACAAGGGTTCGCGCGATCAGCGTCGGCAACCTCGGCCCGGAGGGGCACAAGATCGTCGCGGGGCTGTTCGACGCGCTCGCCCGGGGCGTTGAGTACCAGGTCATCTACGGCACGCACGTGCTGCAGGACCCGGACGCGATGCGGATGGTGCAGCGCTGCGTGGAGGCGGGCGAACAGGCCAGGGTGTTCCCGCACGTGTCGATGAACCTGACCATTGTGGACGATCGGTGGGCGCTGATCTCCGCGCGGGCCGCGGATACGCCGATCCAGGACATCGCGGCCATCGTGGTGCACGCGTCGCCGTTCCTGTCCGGCCTGGAGGGTGTGTTCGAGGCGTTCTGGCGGATGGCCGTGCCGATCACCACCGAGCGCGCGGACGACGCCCCGGACCGCGACACCAAGCGGCTGCTGACGTTCCTCAGCGCGGGGCTGACCGACGAGGCGATCGCCCGTGAGTTCGGGGTCAGTGAACGGACGATCGCCCGCCGCATCAGCCGGCTGCAGGAGACGCTGGGCGCCCAGACGCGGTTTCAACTGGGCGTGCAGGCATCCCGGCACGGCTGGCTGTGACGAGTCCTCAAAGGACTGCTCAGAGCATCTTGATCAGGCCCTCGTGCACCCGGCGGAGCGTGTCCATGGACGGGCGGCCGAGGGTGTCGCTGTCGTCCTCGGCCATCAGCACGAACCCCTGGGTGATCGCGTCGCACACGAGCACGCGGACCACGCCGAGCGGGGCCTTGAGGTAGGCGGACAGTTCGGCCACCGACAGAGGGATCTCGCAGAG
>CBIMJO010000098.1:0-13492 GCA_966244135.1 uncultured Actinocrispum sp.
GCGCACGATGTCGTGCACCTCCTGGAGTTCCGGCTCGGGCCGTCCCGCGCAGACCGTTCGCGTTGTGTCCGAACCGTACCCGGCCATCAGCCCGCCGAAGTCCAGCACCACCGGGTCGCCCGGCTCGATGATCCGGTCGGTGGCCTGGTGGTGCGGGTTCGCGCCGTTCGGCCCGGACCCGACGATGGTGAAGTCGACCGTGTCGTGGCCGAACGCCCGCAGCAGCTGGGCCAGGCTGGTGGCGATGTCCCGTTCCCGCACCCCGACGAACGGCAGCCGGACGATCTCGTTGTACACCTCGTCCGCGGCCGCGCCGGCCAGGTCCAGGCGCGCGATCTCGTTGTCGTCCTTGATCGCGCGCAGCAGCGGCAGCACCTCGCTCAGGCCCTGGAAGGTCGCGGCCGGGCAGGCGCGGCCGAGGCCCAGCAGGTGCGCCGACCACATCGAGTCGGAGATGGCGAACCGGCCGCCCGGCAGCAGCAGGCCCGCGGCGGTCTCGTACGGATCGCTGCCGTCGCTCCACCCCATGATCTGCAGGTGGTCCGCGGCGGCCCTGGCGTCCGGCCGTTCCAGCGCCGGGACGACGAGCACCGGCGCGCGGCCACGAGCGAGAACCAGGACGGTGAGCCGTTCGGTGATCGCGGTCGGCTGATACCCGGTGAGCCACACCAGGTCCGGGCCGGGCGCGACCAGCACCCCCTGCAGCCCGGCCAATGCGGCCGCCGTGGCCACACCGTCCATCCGGGCCACGTAATCGTCCACCGTGAACGGTTGCGGTCTGGGCAGGATCTTCATCCGGCGTCACTCCCTGGGGCAATGTCGGCGTCCATCTGCGAGCCACAGTTCCACCGGCCGATGGCCACTACGTCACCCCGACCGGGCGAGAAACGGTGCGGCCACGGCACAACTCATCCCGCGCGGACGACGACCGGCCACCGTGCCGCGACCACCGTGAACCCTGCCCATGCCGCACGAAGGGAGCCCACATGGACCCATACCCGTTGATCGCCGACCACGGACTGATCGGCGACCTGCAGACGGCCGCGCTGGTCAGCACCGACGGCACAGTGGACTGGTTCTGCTGTCCCAGGTTCGACTCGCCGACCGTGTTCGCGTCGTTGCTGGACCACAAACGCGGTGGCCACTGCAGCATCCGGCCGGCCGAGCAGCCGTACACCTCGCGGCAGCTGTACTTCCCGGACACCGCGATCCTGATCACCAGGTTCTCCACCGAGACCGGCACCGCCGAGGTCGCCGACTTCATGCCGCCCGCGCCACTGAAGCAGGCGACCGACCGGCACCGGCTGATCCGGATGGTGCGGTGCGTGCGCGGCCATGTCGAGTTCGAAGTCGAGGTGGCGCCGCGGTTCGACTACGGCCGCCGCTCGCACACGACACGGTTGTCCGGCGAGGGCGCGATCTTCGACGCCGGATCGGCCACGCTGACCCTGCATGCGGTCCGGGAACCGCACGACGCCCGGCTCGCCCAGATCCAGGTCACCGGCGACAACGACGTGTACGCGCGGCTGACGTTGAGCGCCGGGGACGTCCGCGGGTTCGTGCTCGAGTCCGGTGCCGACGGTCCACCCCGGCCGGTGCGGGCCGCGGAGTTCCAGCACGCCTTCGAGGACACCGCCCGGTTCTGGCGCACCTGGCTGGCGGGTTCGTCCTACTGCGGGCGGTGGCGGGAAATGGTCGACCGGTCGGCGATCACGCTCAAACTGATGACCTACGCGCCGACTGGGGCCGTGATCGCCGCGCCGACCGCCGGCCTGCCCGAACAGCTCGGCGGCGAACGCAACTGGGACTACCGGTACACCTGGATCCGGGACGCCTCCTTCGCGGTGTACTCGTTGCTGAACCTGGGGTTCACCGAGGAGGCCGCCGGGTTCAGCCGCTGGCTGGCCGACCGCTACCAGGAGGGCACCACCGCGCCGGGCGGCCCGCTGCGGATCATGTACCGGGTGGACGGCTCGGCCGAGATGGGCGAGGAGATCCTGTACCACTGGGAGGGCTACCGCGGGTCCCGGCCGGTGCGCATCGGCAACGGCGCGGCCGGACAGTTGCAACTGGACATCTACGGCGAGCTGATGGACAGCGTGTACGAGGCGCACCGGCACGGGCTGCGGGCCGGGCACCGCGGCTGGTCGGCGCTGACCGGCGTGCTGGACTGGCTGGGCGACAACTGGGACCGGCCGGACGAGGGCATCTGGGAGACCCGCGGCGGGCAGGCGGACTTCACCTACGGCCGGCTGATGAGCTGGGTGGCGTTCGACCGCGGCATCCGGCTCGCCGAGTCGTTGCGCCGCCCCGGCCCGGTGGACCGCTGGCGGGCCCACCGTGACCGTATCTACCGGCAGATCTGGGACCGTGGCTGGCATCCCGGCCGCCGCGCGTTCGTGCAGCGGTACGACTCCGATGTGCTCGACTCCTCGTTACTGCGAATGGCTCAGGTCGGCTTCGTCGCGCCGAGCGACCCGAAATGGTTCGCCACCCTCACCGCGATGGAGGAAGACCTGGTCACCGACAGCCTTGTCTACCGCTACGACCCCAGTGCGTCCCCGGACGGGCTGCGCGGGTCGGAGGGGACGTTCTCGTTGTGCACATTCGCGTACGTCGGTGCATTGGCCAGTGCCGGATACGTGGACAAGGCCCGGCTGGTGTTCGAGAAGATGCTCACATATGCCACGCATCTCGGTTTGTACGCCGAGGAGATCGGGCCCACGGGTGAGCAGCTCGGCAACTTCCCGCAGGCATTCACCCATCTCGCGCTGATCGACGCGGCGATAGCGCTGGATCAGGCGCTGGAGCGCGGAAATACGATGTGATCCCCCGGGCCGCGTCGGCGCAATCACCCGCAATGGGCGAAGAGCGCGGCTTTCCTGTCGCGATACAAGTCACCTTCCGGCACCGGGCCGGGAGCGCGGACTGGCTGTTGTGGTAGGCGGGGACGTGTGAAATCAGGCCATTTGTACCGGGGAGAACAATGCATGTGACTGCTCTGGAAAGTGATTCCGGACCCGAACAGGGCCCCGCGGCGACCGAAGACCCGGATATGGCGGTGACAACGGCGAAGGTCACGATTCCGTCGCCGGCACCGGCCATATTGGTCCGGGACCGCCTGAACACCCTCCTGGACAAGACGGTCGCGGGCGGCGCGGTGACCCTTGTCCGCGCGGCGGCCGGGACCGGGAAGACGACGATGCTGGCCGCCTGGGCCCGGCGCCTGGCCGCCCGGGGTGACGTGTACGTCGCCTGGGTGTGCCTGGACAGCGAGGACAACGACGCCAGGCTGCTGTGGCAGGTGATCCTGCAAGCACTGCGGACGAGTGGTGCCTGGCCCGCATTCGACCGGCTGGCCCCGCCCGCGGACGACCGGTACGCGGGGTTCCTCACCGCGGTGATCGCCGCGTTCGAGTCGCAGCCGAAACCGGTCGTCCTGGTGCTGGACGGGATCCACGAGATCCACGCCGGGGAAACCTTGCACACCTTGGACCTGCTGCTGCGCCGGTTGCCGCAGGCGTTGCGGATCGTGCTGGCCGGGCGGTTCCCGCCCGCGCTGATCCTGCCCCGGCTCAAACTGGAGGGCAGGCTGCGCGAGATCGGGCCCGGTGAGCTGACGTTCACCCCCGAGGAGGCCCGCCGGCTGTACAAGCAGGAGGGCATCCGGCTGGCGGACAACGAACTGCGCATGCTGATGCGGCGCACCGAGGGCTGGGCCGCGGCACTGCGGCTGGCCGCGATCACCCTGCCCGACCCGGCCCGGCCGGGCGAGCACCTGGCGTCCTTCGACGCCGAGCACCGGCTGGTCGCCGACTACCTGCGCGCCGAGATCCTGGCCAGGGAACCCGGTCAGGTGCAGTGGTTCATGCTCGCCACCTGCGTGAGCCACAAGCTGCCCGCCGACCTGGCGGTGGTCCTGTCCGGGCAGGAGAACTCCGGCCAGATCCTGGATCGGCTGGAGCACAACGGCATTCTGACCCGGACCGGCGACGACTACTGCTATCACCCGCTGCTGCGCGACTACCTGCACACCGAGCTCGGCCGCAGTGGCCTGGCCGCGCAGCAACAGCAGCACCGGGTCGCGGCCGGGTGGTTCGTGGCCGGCGGGGAGCCGCTGGCCGCCATGGAACACGCGCTCGCCGCGGGCGACGACGACCTGGTGACCCGGCTCGTGGCCCGGTCGGGACTGGACCAGGTCCTCAAAGGGCAGTCCGACCGGCTGGGTCGTGTCATCGACGGCCTGCCCGCGCATGTGGTGAACCGCCCGTCGGTCGCGCTGGTCGCCGCGGTGGCGGCTTTGGACGCGGGTGATCTGGCCGCGGCCGATCGCAGACTGCGCGGGATCAACGCGCACGCGCTGCGGACCAAGCGGCTGCAGGCCCTGCACGCCACCGTGCAGCTGCACCGCGCACGGTTGCACGGGGAAGTCCGGGCCGCCCTGGCCGCCCTGCGACAGACGAGCGCGGGGGAGACGGGTGACCTGGACGCGGACCTGCTCGCGTTGTTCAACCGCGGGGTCGCCTCCGCCTGGATGGGCAACCACGCAGGCGCCAAAGCCGATCTGGTGCAGGCGTTGCGGCTGGCCCGGCCGGAGCGGCGGGACGCGATCGCGCTGGAGTGCAAGGTGCATCTCGCCGCGATGGGCGTCGCGACCGGAGACCTGGCCGGGACGACCGGGCTGACCGCCGCGGCGCTGGAGTTCGCCGAGGCCCGCGACTGGACCTACAGTTCCCGCACCGCGTACCTGTACACGCTGCTCGGAGCCGAGGCGTACCAGCGGCTGGACGACGAACGCGCGCTGCGGTTCGCGACGCTGTCGACGAACCTGTTGCCGCGCAACGTCGACCCGACCGTCGAGCTGTCCGCGCTGACGCTGCGGGCGGTGATCGCGTTCGAGGCCACCGAGAACCCGCACAAGGTCGTCGGGCGGCTGCGGGAACACTGGCGGCGGCTGCACGGGCGGATGATCGCCCCGGCACTGGTCGCCTACACCGCGCCCACCTTGCAGCGCATGGCGTTGCGGGTCGGGGAGGTGGGCTGGGCGATCGAGGTGCTGGAAAGCGTGGCGGATCTGGATGTGCCCTGCGGGGAAAGGGCGCTGTCCCAGGCGATCCTGCACGCCCACAAGGGCCGGATCAGCACCACCCGGCGGCTGCTCGTACCGGTCCTCAGTGGACGGACGCGGACCCTGGTCACCACCACGCTGATCGAGGCCTGGCTGCTGGAGGCGCACCTGGCCGCGTTGAGCGCACAGGACAACCGCGCGCATGAGGCGCTGTCCCAGGCGCTCGCCCTCGCCGCGCCCTACCAGGCGGTGCGGCCTTTCCGCGAGGCCGGGCGGTCGGTCCGGGACCTGCTGGCGCGGGGCGCGGGCCGGTTCGGCCGGCTCGAACCGTTCGCCACCACCGTGCGGGCCAAGCTGCCCGCGTCCTTGCCCACCACACCCACCGACGGCCTGACCGGCCGCGAACAGGAGCTGCTGCTGGAGCTGCCCTCGATGCGCACCGCCGAGGAGATCGCCCAGACCATGTTCGTCTCGGTCAACACCGTCAAGACCCACCTGCGCGGGATCTACCGGAAGCTGGGCGTCAGCCAGCGCCGGGACGCGATCTCCGTGGCACGCGAGCGCGGACTGCTCTGAGCATGGGCTCAGCCGGCCGCGTGGAGGGCCCCACGCGCGCCGCTGAGCGCCATCCCACCCGTTTGGGATGAAGCGTCCTGCCTGCGCCTGGCCGCAGCGTGGATGCCGTTGTCCCGCCGACCCCGGAGGTACCCCATGGATGCCACGACCGACCACGACCGGTTGGACACCGGACGGCTGTGGGCGGGCGGGTCGGCCACCGCCCTGGTCGCCGCGCTGATCGCCGTCGCCGGAATCGTCATCACCCGCGGCGTGTTCGGCGTCCCGGTGCTGGCCCCCAAAGGCGATGGCGTGTGGGGCAACGCGAACACGGTGACGTACGCGTTCTGCGCGGCCGGAGGCGCGTTCGCCGCGACCGGCCTGCTGCACCTGCTGCTGGTGACGACTCCCCGGCCCGGCAGGTTCTTCACCTGGTTCATGATCCTGCTCACCGCGATCGGCACGGCCCTGCCGCTGACCCTCGGCATGGACAGCCCCAGCGTGCTCGCCACCGCTGTCATCAACTTCGTGATCGGCATCGCCACCCTCACGATTCTCAATGGAGTGGCCCGCAGCGCGCAGCGCAGGTGACCGTCTGCAAGGTTTCTGCAAGGGAGCCGCTGATAGGTTCGCGCTCTCAAAGGCCGGGTACCACACCGGTGAGCAGATCAAGGCCACGGTGACCATCAAGAACGTCACCAAGCAGCGGCTGGACAACGTCCGCGCGGGTGGCGCGTCCGACAACGACACCCTCGAGTACGACTACCGCGAGCAGTGGGGAGCGTTGCAGGACAACGGGATCAGCCTCGACGCGGGAGCCACCAAGACGGTCACCATCACCGGCTACCAGCCGCACCTCCGGCCGCTGTGGGCGCCGGCGCTGGTCTGCCAGAGGTCGGCAAGGGCGATGCCCGGCCCGCGCAGCCGTGCCCGGCAACGCCGACCTCGGACACACCGCCTGTCCCGCAGGCGAAACCGCAGACCGATGAGCTGGCCAACACCGGTGTCAACGTCATGGGTTTGACGGGACTTGGCGCCCTGGCGCTGTTCGCCGGAGCGGGTGTCCTGGCCGCCGCCCGCCGACGGGCACGCTAATACCGCGTTGAGGCCGGGCTCACCGGCTGTCAGACCGCGTCAGGCGGCGGCTCTGTCCGATAAGGACACTGCGGTGCTGGGAACCGGACCCGGCCCGGCCGCGGCACCTGATCACCGAACCTGGCATGGGCTACCGCCTCGCCTGAACGCCAGGGTTGACGGTGCCTGGTGGCAGGCGTGTACTCGGGGGATGGGACCGTCCGGGCTGCGGTTGTCGATCTTCGTCGGTGAGGGGGACACCTGGCGGCACCGGTCGCTGTACGTCGAGATCGTGCACCGGGCGCACAAAGCCGGCCTGGCCGGCGCCACCGTGATCCGCGGCGTGGAGGGCTTCGGCGCCAGTTCGAGGATCCACACATCCCACCTGTTCCGCGCGGGCAGCGAGCGGCCGATGCTGATCGTCATCGTGGACACCGCCGAGGCGGTCCGTGACTTCCTGCGCCAGCTGGACGAACTGGAGATCACCGGCCTGATGACCCTCGACGAGGTCGAGGTGCTCCGATGAGGGCCGTCCGGCTGACCATCCTGCTCGGCGCCGAAGACCGCTGGAACCACAAACCCGTCTACCACGAGATCGTCACCCGTGCACGCGAATCCGGCCTCGCCGGGGCGACCGTGCTGCGCGGCTGCGAAGGCTACGGCGCCTCGTCCTTTGTGCACACCGACCGCTCCGTCGACCTCGCCGACAACCTGCCGATCGCCGTGATCATCGTGGACCACGAAGACCGGGTACGCGGCTTCCTGCCCCGGCTCGACGGCCTGCCCGGCGTCCGGACCGTGTTCCTCGACGAAGTCGAAGTGCTGACCGCACAACCCTAGCGATCGAACTGCTGGCACTCGCCGACGAGGCGTTGGTGAGCGCATCACCGGTCTCGGGCCGACCGGCTAGGTGTCCACTAGCCTGTTGGCGGCCACGGAGAGGACATATGCAGGCAGAGTTCGGTGTGCTCGGCGAGATCACCGCGTGTGTGGGTGGTGGTGTGATCGACCTTGGGCAGGCGCGGGTGCGGTGTGTCGCCGCGGTGCTGATGGTCGAGGCGAACCGGGTGGTGACGCTCGACCAGCTGGCCGGCCGGGTGTGGGGCGAGCAGTTGCCGCAGCGGCCGGGGGCCGCGCTGCACACGTACATCTCGCGGTTGCGGGCGACGTTGGAGCCGGCGCGTGACGTGCGGATCGACCGCAGCTCGGGCGGGTATTCGCTGGTGGTCGACGAAATGGCGGTGGACCTGCACCGGTTTCGGGCCCTGGTGGGTCAGGCGCGGCACAGTGGGAGTGACAACGCGGCGGCCGTGCGGTTCGAGGAGGCCCTGGCGCTCTGGCGGGGTGACCCGTTCACCGGGGTCGAGTCCGAGTGGCTGGCGGGCATCAGGGCGCTGGTCGAGGACGAGTACCTGGCCGCGCGGCTGGACTACTACGACGTCCAGCTCCGGCGCGGCCAGCATTCGTCGCTTCTGGCGGAAATGTCCGAAGTGGCCGCAGCGAACCCGTGGAACGAACGGCTCGCCGGTCAGGTCGTGCTCGCGCTGTACCGGGGCGGCGACCAGGCCGCCGCGCTCCAGCACTACCAGGAGGTGCGCGCCCGGCTCGCGGCCGATCTCGGCGTGGATCCCGGGCAGTCGTTGCAGCGGCTGCACGAGCAGATCCTGCATGCCGATCCGGCGCTCGTGGCCAGCGCTCTGCCCGTGCCGAAGCAGCTGCCCGCGGTCACCAGGGTGTTCTCCGGCCGGGCGCGGGAGCTCGACCGGCTCGACCAGGTCGGGCGCACGGCGGTGATCTCGGCGATCCGCGGCACGGGCGGGATCGGCAAGACGACGCTCGCGCTGCGCTGGGCCTACGCGAACACCGAACGGTTCCCCGACGGCCAGCTGTATGTGAACCTGCACGGCTTCGACTCGCGGAACGCCCCGATGGCGCCCGCCGCGGCGTTGCGTGGTTTCCTTGGCGCGCTTGGGTTTCCGGCCCAGGAGATGCCCGCCGAGCTGGACGCCCTGGCTGCGCTGTGGCGCAGTGTGGCCGCGGGCCGCCGCATGCTCGTCGTGCTGGACAACGCCCGTGACGTCGCCCAGGTCACGCCGTTGTTGCCGGGCAACGAGGCCGGCACGGTGGTGATCACCAGCCGCAACCGGCTCACCTCCCTCGTGGCCTCGGCCGGCGCGCTGGCCCTGGAACTGGAGGTGTTGTCCGACCCCGAAGCCCGGCAGGTGCTCGCCGCGCACATCCCGGCCGAGCGGATGGCCGCCGAGCCGGACGCCGTCAACGAGTTGCTCGACGCCTGCGCGGGCCTGCCGCTGGCGTTGAGCATCATGGCCGCGCGGATCACCGCGTACCCGGAGTTCCCGCTCTCCTCGTTCGCCGATGAGCTGCGTGAGTCACGGCTGGACGCCCTCGACGGCGACGACCCCGAGACGAACCTGCGCGCGGTGCTGTCGTGGTCGTACCGCGCGTTGAGCCCGGCGGCGGCCGGGGTGTTCGCGCAGCTCGGGCAGGTTCCCGGGCCGGAGTTCGGCCTGGACGCGGCCGCGAGCCTGACCGGGCTGCCGGTGCCCCGCACACGCGCCCTGCTGAGCGACCTCGAGGCCGCCTGCCTTGTGACGCAATACGTTCCCGGTCGCTACCGGCTGCACGACCTGGTGCGGTTGTACGCCATCGAGCTGGCGGACGACGAGAAGGCGTTGCGCCGCATCATGGACTACTACGTGCACACCGGGCATGCGGCGGCGTTGCTGCTCAAGCCGCATCGGCAGCAGCTCGACCTGCCTGAGCCCGACCCGCAGGTGGTGCTCACCGCCCTGGAGACGAGCGAGCAGGCGATGACATGGTTCGAGACGGAGTACTACCCGCTGCTGGCGGCCGTCTCGACCGCGGCCGAACACGGCCACTACGCGCACGTGTTCCAGTTCACCTGGGTCATGATCGACTATTTCCTGCGGCGCGGGCTGTTGAGCGATTATGTCGCGACGTCGCTGATCGCTGTGGACGCCGCCACGCACCACGGCGGTTTCAACGATCAGGCCCGCGCGCACCGCAGCCTGGCCCGTGCCTATGAACAGGTTCACAACTTCGACTCGGCCTACCAGCACACCGAACTGGCGGTGGCCCTTTATCTGCGCGCCGGCAACGCTCTCGGTGCGGCCCACTCGGAGATCGGTTTCGGCGCGTTGTACGAACGCCAAGGCCGGTACCGCGATGCCCTGGAGCACGCCCAACAAGGCCTGGAAGTGTTGCGGGCACTGGACAACACGCCCGGGATCGCGACCGGTCTCAACGCGGTCGGCTGGTGTCACGCCCAGCTCGGCGAGTACCGCGAGGCGCTCGCCTGCTGTCAGGAATCCCTTGCCCTGCAACAACAAGTCGGCGACCGGCACGGCGAGGCCGGATCATGGGACAGCCTGGGCTATGTGCGGCTGCAGCTCGGTGAACACGCCGAAGCCCTGGTGTGCTTCGAGAAGTCGCTGGCGATGGCCGAGGAGCTGAAGGACCAGCAGTCGTTGATCGACGCCCTGGAACACCTCGGTGACACCCACGCGGCGCTGGGGCACGCTGACAAAGCCGTCGAGGCCTGGCAGCGCGCCGCGCGGATCGCCGAGGAACGAGGTGCCCTGGTGCTCGACCGGATCCTGGCCAAGCTCAAGAACACGTGATGCCGCCCTCGCGCAACGCGTGACCCCCTCGGCGTGTCTCACGTTCGTCCGCCCCGTGTCTCACGTTCGTCCGGGGTGTGTTCCACGTTCGACCAGGCGGTGCCGGGCTACCCGAGTTTGGGGGCGAGCCAGGGCATGAGTTCGGTGGCGAGGGCCTGGCTGAACGGGCGGGCGAGGGTGCGCAGTTCGGCGCAGTCGTCCTCGCCGAGGTGGGTGTAGGGCGCGGTGGCGTTGTGGTCGGTGGCGCTTTCGAGGTCGGCGCGACGGGCCTCACCGGCGGAGGTGAACGTGAGGGTGGGGTCGTCGGTGAGCCAGCCGCGCTCACGGAGGCCGTCGACGGCCTGCTGCCACTCGGCTTCCGGCCAGCCGCGGGTGGTGCGGAGGGCCTCGGCGCCGACGGCACCGGAGGCGGCGTGCGTGACCAGGGCTTCGATGCCGCTGAGACCGGCGGTGAGCAGAGCGGCGACGTGCGCGTCGCCCCGGTACTCACGCAGCAGGGTCTGGGCGTGCCACAGCACGAGGTGCGGTTCGGTGGGCCACGGGAGCGTGGCATGGGCTGCATAGAGGGGACGCCCGGTGACGTCGGCCGCGATCGCCTCAGCGGCCTTGCGCAGCAGCGTCGCTGCTCGCGTCATCTCGGGTGACTCGACGGCGTCGCCGAGGATCCGCCGCAAAGTCCGGTCGACGCTCTCGTACCGCGCGGCGATCACGGTCGCGGGGTCGGTCACCGTCCAGGCACCATCCAGCGAGGCGTGCACCAGAGCGGGGTTGAAGTTGTAGAACATGGCCACCACGACGTTGGCGGGCACAGCGCCCACCGCGGCCGAGCGGGACGCGAAGTAGCCGGCACGGCCACGTAACCCCAGGTCCTCGTAGGCCTTGGCGGCCTCGGGGGAGAAGTAGATCATCCCGTGGTACGCCTCGAGCGCCCGCCAGGTCTTCCGCGCCGTGTCGATCATGAGTCCAACCTACAACAGCCCTTGAGGGCAGTTTGTACTGTCCGCCTCTGCGCACGGGTGGCGGCGTGGGGCTGGTCGAGCGTGATGGATCATGATCTCGAGTGCTAAGGGGAGGAGATGTCGTGCGGCGGTTGACGGCGCTGGCCGTGGTGGCGGTTGTGTTCGGGGCGCTCGGCGTTCCGTCGGCGGACGCGGCGTCGAGTTGCCCGTCGGTCAACGGCAACTGGGCCGGACCAGGGCCGTTCGCGGTCACGCAGGAGTCCAACGGGGCGGGCACCACGATCTTCCGGCCGACGAACCTCGGCAGCCTGGGCTGCGGCACGCACCCGGTCATCCTGTGGGGCAACGGCACTCTGGCGACACCGTCCAGTTATGCCGTTCTGCTGAACCACTTCGCCTCGCACGGCTTCATCGTCGCGGCGTCCGAGGGGCAGTCGGCCGACCCGAAGCCGATGCTGGCCGGCCTGGACTACCTGACCCGCCAGAACAGCACCGCGGGCAGCGTCTACGCGGGCAAGGTCGACCTCGAGCACGTCGGTGCCAGCGGTCATTCGCTGGGCGGCGGCCAGGCGGTCGGCACCGGCGCCGATCCGCGGGTCGACACCGTGGCGCCGATGTTCGGCGGCCCCTTCAACGACCCGGGCAAACTGCACGGACCCGCGCTGTTCACCGCGGGGGAGAAGGACATCGTCGTCTGGCCGGCGGTGGTCAAAGGACAGTACGAGAAGGCGAGCCAGGTTCCGGCCATCTACGCCGAACTGCGCGGCGCCGGTCATTTCGAGGTCAGCGACAGCGGTCTGCGCGGGCCGGTCACCGCATGGTTCCGCTACCAACTGATGGGCGACCCCCAGGCTCGTGACCTGTTCTTCGGCCCGAACTGCGAGTACTGCACGTCGCCGATCTGGACGGCGTTCGTCCGCAATCCCAAAGTGAGTTGACCGAATTCCCAGCGGGGCCGCTGCCGCGGCTGGCATGATCCCGGCCATGCTGGAGGGGCCGCCGAACGAGGAACAGAGCGAGGTCCGGCAGCCGCGCCGGTGGCTGAAGTGGGCGATGCCGGTCGGCGCCGCTGTGCTGGTGGCTGGGGTGGTCGTCGGGATCGTGCTGGCGCAGCAGCCATCGGACACACCGCCGGTGGCCACCGGGCCCAAGCAGGAGTGGAAGCCGCGGTTCATGGTCACGGTGAGCAGGTCCGATGACTCGTCGTGGTTCGACATCTTCGACACCACGAAAACCGGGCAGCAAGACCCGATCGCCTCGGCCGAGCCACCGTCGCCCACGGCCGGCAAGGTCGCCAGTATCGTCGGCGGGCCGGGCCGGACGTTCGTGGCCGCGGCCGTCAAGACCAAGCCGTGCGAGACGGTGTTGTACCAGTTCACGTTGACGGACGACGGGCACGCCAAGGACGTCGCGCCGGTGACCGGCGGAACCATCCCGGCGCTGGCCGCGGGCCTGGCCGTCAGCCCGGACGGTCGCCGGATCGCTTACGCGACAGCGCCTTGCGGTGAGAAGGAGGTCAACTCTCCCGCAGTGACAACACCCGCCACGATGGCAGTACTCGACACCGTTACGGGCCACCACCGGACCTGGACGATGACCAAGCCGATGATCGTCGGCGAGCTGGTCTGGGCCAGCGACAACCACACCCTCGGCTACACCACGAGCGAACTCACCCAGACCCCACCACCGGCCAACGGGTCACGCAAGGTCAGCGCGGCCACCGTCGGGAAGGTGCAGGCCCGGGCGCTGGACGTCGACGCCGAGGGGACGGACCTGCTGGCCGGCCGTGTCCTGCTCGACGCGGCCGCCGAGGACGGCAGGCTGACCATGGCGGTGATGAACCCGGACGGCCGGACCGGCTTCGGCATGCTGCAGAAGAAGCAGCCACCGAGCATCCTCATGATCACGTACGGCGAGGGACAGCCGATGAAGGTCACCTCGACCGTTCCCGCCGGGCCGAACGGCACCCTGCCGATGATCTCGATCGCCGGCAACGACGGTCCCCGCTACGCCTGCCTGAGCGGCCTCGACGCGTTCGGCCGGGAGATCAACGGTGAGCTGCGGGAAAACGCCCTCGGGCGGTGCTCCACCGCGTACGAAACGCCGCGCTAGGGCTTGCGGCCGACGGCGCCGAGGGCCAGTCGCTGGAACGGGTCCTGACCGGCCAGCCGCGG
>CBIMJO010000099.1:0-13466 GCA_966244135.1 uncultured Actinocrispum sp.
CGATTCAGTCCGACTCGGCCAAAGCGGTACCCGACATCGTGGACTACATGGTCGGCCTGACACCGGTCGGCAAGGCCGGGCAGCCCGAGGACATCGGCAGTGCCGTCTCCTATCTGGCCAGCCGGGAGTCCTGGTTCGTCACGGGCTCGACCTGGAACACGACCTAGGGAAGGATCGCGTCGACGTAGCCGCCGTCGACGCGCACCGCGCCACCGGTCGTGGCCGAGGCGAGCGGGGAACTGAGGTACACCACCATATTGGCGATCTCCTCGGGTTCGATCAGGCGCTGCAGCAACGACTGCGGCCGGTGCTTGCGCATGAACTCCCGCTGCGCCTCGTCCCACGGCAGGTCCTTGTCCACCAACTGATAGACGAAGTCCTCGACACCACCGGTGTGCGTGGGACCGGCGATCACGCAGTTCACCGTGACGCCGGTCCCCGCCGCCGCTTTGGCGAACCCGCGGGACACGCCGAGCAGCGCCGTCTTCGACATGCCGTAGTGGATCATCTCGGCCGGGATCACGACCGCCGAATCGCTGGCGATGTACTGGATCCGGCCCCATCCCTTCGTGCTCATCCTCGGCAGGTACACGCGCGTCAGCCGCACCGCGGCCAGGACGTTGACCTCGAAGTACCGCCGCCAGTCGTCGTCGGTGATCTTCAGTGGCTCCTGCGCGCCGAAGATGCCCAGGTTGTTCACCAGGATGTCGGCGTCCGGCACGGCCCGCAGCACCTGCTCGGTGCCCTCGTCGGTGGACACGTCCCCGGGCGCGCCGATCGCGTCCCCGTCGATGGCCTGGATCGCCGCGTCGACCTTGTCCCGGCTGCGGCCGTTGACCGCCACCCGCGCGCCCGCCCGGGCCAGTCCCTGGGCGATGGCCAGCCCGATGCCCTGGGTGGATCCGGTGACGAGCGCGGTCTTCCCGCTGAGGTCCAAGTGCATGGTCCCCATCTTCGTCGCGCTCGACGGGTCCCGCCGGTCGATGCGTGACAAGCGCGCGTGGCACGTGTAATAATTTTCTTACACGTGATGGAAGGATGTGACAGTGACGGGCGACGAGCTGGTGGAGATGCTGGCCGCCCTGGCCAACCCGATCAGGCTGCGCATCCTGGCCCAGCTGGCCGGTGGCCGTGACTACGTGAGCCAGCTGGCGCGCGAGATCGGGGTCAGCCGCCCGCTGCTGCACATGCACCTGCGCAAGCTCGAGTCGGCCGGGCTGATCGCGGGCAGCCTGGAGCTGTCCGACGACGGCAAGGCCATGAAGTACTACGAAGTCACCGATTTCCACCTGCAGCTGACCGCTTCGGCGATCGCCGAAGCGGCGAAGACCCTGACCACGCCGGACCTGGAGAAGTGATGAACCTGCTGGACAACGACCCGGCGACGTCGTGGCCGGAGGCGATCGTGCTGCTCGCCATCGTGCTCGTGGTCGGCTTCCTGATCATCCTGGTGGTCGGCAGCATGTTCGACTACCGCAAGCAGAAGCTGGCCGCGAGCCAGGCGGAGGACCTGCGCCAGCTGGTCCGCCGCTACGAACAACTCTCGGAGAACACATTGGACACCCAGCAGCGAGTCGCCGCCGACCTCGCCGAGCTGCGGACGAGAACGGCGGCCATCGAACAGATCCTGCGGAGCGTGGAATGAAAGCCATCAGATACTTCCAGTACGGCTCACCGGATGTCCTTGAGTTACATGACATCCCGGTACCCTCGATCGGCGCGGACGAGATCCTGGTGCAGGTGCGCGCCGCCTCGGTCAACCCGTTGGACTGGCACTTCATGCGGGGCGACCCTTACCTGATGCGGTTGATGTTCGGGTTGAGCCGTCCCAAGACCCCGGGGCTGGGCTCGGACTTCGCCGGTGTCGTGTCGGCGGTGGGTGCCGGGGTTTCCACTGTCAAGGCAGGGGATTCGGTGTTCGGATGCGTGAGCTGGTCGAATGGTGGGTTAGGGTCGTTCGCCGAGTATGTGCGCGTGCCTGCTGACGCGGTCTGCCGCAAGCCTTCCACACTGTCCTATGAGGAGGCAGCCGCCATCCCGGTCGCCGGGTTCACCGCCTTGCAGGCGTTCAAGATGGCGGATCTTTCGGCGGGGCAGCGGGTTCTGATCAACGGGGCAGCGGGCGGGGTGGGAACCTTCGCCGTGCAGATCGCTCGCTCGATGGGGGCCGATGTCACCGGGGTCTGCAGCACCGGCAACGTTTCCCTGGTCTCCTCGCTGGGTGCTTCTTCGGTCATTGACTACACCTCCGCGGATTTCGTCCGCAGTGGACCCTATGACGTTCTGCTCGACAATGCTGGTAGCCGGTCGCTCTCTGCCACCCGGCGGGCGCTTGGTCGTGACGGGATCTTGCTGTCCGCAACCGGTACGGGCGGGCACTGGATCGGTGGGCTCGCGCGTGTGGCCAAGGTTGCGTTGATGAATCCCTTTGTTTCGCAACGGTTGGTCGTCGTTAGGGCGGAGCCGTCCGCCGCTGACCTTGCCACGCTGGCCGAGCTTGCTTCGTCCGGTTCGGTCACGCCGTTCATCGACCGAACGTACAGTTTGGACTCCGTCGCGAAGGCCGTGGACTACATCGAGCAGGGCCACGCGCGCGGCAAGGTCGTCATCACCGTGTGATCCGCCGGAACGTCAGGTTCATCGTCGCCGGGCGCGCGTGCAGCTGGTACTGCGGGAGCACACCCGGGCCGCAGGCCGCCGTGCCGAGGCCGTTCTGCGCGATGTCCAGGTTGAGGTGGATCCAGCCGGTGGGTTCGAGGTCGGGCGTGTGCGTCGCCTTGTCGAGGTCCTCGCTGGTCCACCTGCGGGCGGTGAAGTCGAAGGCCCCCTCGATCCGCAGGCCGTCCCGGTTGCCCCGGAGCTCGACCCAGCGCACATCCGTGCGGTTGCCGTTCTCCTGCGGGAAGACATATGGGGTCTGCAGTTCGTCCACGGTCATCCGGAACCGGCCCACCCGGGCGGCCTGCCGGCTGTCGGCGTAGGCCTCACCGGGCCCACACCCGAACCACTCGACGTGGTCCAGCGTGTCCGGCACGGCCATCCTCATGCCGAGCCGGGGCAACGGACACGGCCAGTGACCCTCCGGCTCGATCCCGACGTCGAGATGGACCGCATCGGGCGACCCAGTCCATCGATAGGTCACGAACATCCCGAACGCGCGGGCCGGCGGAGCGACCCGCGTCTGAACCAGTAGTTCCTTGTCACTGCGATCCACCGTGATCACGCGATGCTGCAACCGATGCAGCCCCGCATCCCGCCACTGGGCCTCGTCGCTGGCTCGATCGTTCTCCGTCGGCGCCCGCCACAGATCGAGCCGCGGCGCGATCACCGGGATGCCGAGCAACGTGTCGCCGTCGTAGTCCAGCGCATCAGCCGGTTCAGCGTCCTTCGGACCCGATGACGCGACCTGCACCTGTCCCCACCCAACAACATGCCCCCCCACCGCCCACGGAGTGTCCTCCTTGAGCACCGCCTCCACCGTCACCCACACCTCCCGCTGTCCAGACTCTATTGGCTGGATCGCCGAAAAGTCCGGCAGCGGAACATCAACAACCTCCCCGGGCCCGACCTCGGGAACCGCCAATACCCCCTGTCCGACGACCAGCCCCTCCTCTTCCCGAGTCCACCGGAAGTCAAGGTGCCCAACCCCCGTGAAGTCATACGAATTCGCCACCCGCACCCCCGATAGGATGGGGGTGATTCGGATGGGTTCGATGATCTTGGCGAACTCCGTGAGGCCGGGGGAGGGGGTTCGGTCGGGGAAGAGGAGGCCGTCGATGATGAAGGTGCTGTCGTGGATCGGCTCGCCGAAGTCGCCGCCGTACGCGTAGTAGGGGCCGCGCTCGCCGTGCTGGAGGATGCCGTGGTCGAGCCATTCCCAGATGAAGCCGCCTTGGCAGCGCGGGTATTTCTCGAACAGCTCCCGGTATTCCAGCATGCCGCCGGGGCCGTTGCCCATCGCGTGCGCGTATTCGCAGAGGATGAACGGGATCCCTGGTTGCCGCCCGATCTCGTCGACTTCCGCGTGGGTTGCGTACATCCGGCTGTAAACGTCCACATAGGAGCAGTCGGCGTCGCCCTCGTAGTGGACCGGGCGCGTCGCGTCGCGGGAGCGGGTCCAAGCTGACATCGCGGCCAGGTTACCGCCGGTGTGGGCTTCGTTGCCGAGGGACCACATGATGATGCTCGGGTGGTTCTTGTCGCGCTCGACCATGCGGGCCATCCGGTCCAGGTACGCGTCCCTCCACTGTGGATCGTCGGAGGGGTTGCGGTCCCAGTCCACTTGGGCGAAGCCGTGGGTTTCCAGGTCGCACTCGTCGATCACCCACAGGCCGAACTCGTCGCACAACGACAGGAAGGCCGGGTGCGGTGGGTAGTGGCTGGTGCGGACGGCGTTGATGTTGTGTTGCTTCATCAACAGGACGTCGGCGAGCGCGGTCTCGTAGGTCACCGCGCGGCCCAGGACCGGGTCGAACTCGTGCCGGTTGACGCCCTTGATCAGGATCCGCTTGCCGTTGACCTTGAGCTGACCGTCCTCAATGGATACGGTTCGGAACCCGATTCGCACCGGCACGCGTTCTGTGGCGGTGGCGAGCACGCCCGAGTACAAGACCGGGGTCTCGGCGGTCCAAGGGGAAACGGGGCCGCACGGGATGGGCGAGTCCACGGACTGGTCGATGATTCCCAGAGCGGGCACGGTGAGCCTGGCATCGGCATCAGTGGAGACGGTCACGATGCCTTGACCGTCCACATAGTCCGCCCGCAGCCAGAAGTCGTCGATCCCGCCCGCAGGTCGCGAAAGCAAGGTGACGTCCCGGAAGATCCCGGACAGCCACCACATGTCCTGGTCCTCCAGATAACTGCCGGACGACCACTGGTGCACCCGCACGGCCAGCAGGTTCTCGCCCGGCCGCAGCAGCGCCGAGACATCGAACTCGACCGGCAGCCGGCTGCCCCGCGTGACCCCCAGCTCGGTCCCGTTCAGCCACACCCGCCCGCACGAGTCGATCCCGTCGAACCGCAAGGAGGTCGGCCCGTCCCAGGGAACCGAGAACGTGACCCGGTAGTCGCCGGTCGGGTTGTCCGAAGGAACGTACGGCGGATCGATGGGGAACGGGTAGGAAACGTTGGTGTAAGCGGGTTTTCCGTGGCCATGCAGCTGCCAGTTGGACGGCACCGGCAAAGAGGACCATGACGAGTCGTCGAACGAGTCCAGCTCGATGCCGTCCGGCGCGTCATGCAGCCCCGAGGACAGGTGGAACCGCCAGGAACCGTTCAGCGACAACGTGGGCGCGTTGGACTGGAAGTAAGCGCGCGGAGGTAGCGCGCCGTGCCCGGGGGATACGTCGTCGAGGTAGGACATGCTCGCCTTTCAGCCCTTGACCGCACCCGCGGCGATGTTCCTGATGAAATGCCTGGCCCCGAACAGGAATACCACCAGCAGCGGGATGATCGCGACCAATGTGCCCGCCATCACCTGGCTGTAGTCCGTGCCGTACAAGGCATTTAGCTGGTTCAGCGCGACCTGCAGGGTCACGTTGCGCGAGTCCACCATCACGATCAGCGGCCACAGGTAGTCGTTCCAGGCGTTGACGAACGTGAAGATCCCAAGGAACGCCAAGGCGGGCCGCAGCACGGGTAAGGCCACGTTCCAGTACGTCCGCAAGAACCCGGCACCGTCCACTCTGGCCGCTTCGAGCAGCTCGTCGGGAATGGCGCTGCGGCAGTACTGGCGCATCCAGAAGATCCCGAAGGCGTTGGCGGCGGCGGGAACGATCAACGCCTTGAGGTCGCCGACCCAGCCGAACGCGGCCATGATCGAGAACTGGGGGATCGCCGCGAGCTGCGTCGGCACGACGAAGGTCGCGAGCAGGATGTTGAACAACAGGTTGGCGCCAGGGAACTTGTACTTGGCGAACGTGAAGGCCGCCAGGGAGTCGAAGAACAGTACCAGGATCGTGGTCGCCATGGCCACGATCACCGTGTTCACCAGGGATCCGAAGAAGTCGATCTTGGCGAAGACCGCGCCGAGGTTCTCGAACAGGTGCGAGCCGAACCACAGCTTCGGTGGCGTGCTGTAGATCTCCGCCGTGGTGTTGGTGGCCATCACGGCCAGCCAGTAGTACGGGAACACCACGATGACCGCGCCGATCAGCAGGGCCAGGCCGCCGGTCCAGCGGCCGCGCCGGGTCGCGTTCACTGGACCTCCGCGCGTTCCGGGCGCTGGATGACGCGCCAGTTGATGATCGCGAACAGTACGACCAGGACGAAGATGCCCCAGGCGATCGCGGCGCCGTAGCCGAAGTCCGACTCGGCGAAGGCCTGGTTGTAGAAGTAGAGGACCATCGTCATGCCCGCGTCCTGCGGGCCGCCGCGCTGGCCGACCAGGACCTGCGCCTCGGTGAAGATCTGCAGGCCGTTGATCGCCGACATCACCACGGAGAACAGCAACACCGGGCGCAGCAACGGAAGCGTCACCCGGAAGAAGGTCTGGACCGCGGACGCGCCGTCGATCCGCGCGGCCTCGTAGACCTCGCCGGGGATCGCCTGCAGCCCGGCCAGGAAGATGATCGCGTTGTAGCCCACCCAGCGCCAGATGATCATCACCGAGATGGCCACCTTGATGCCCCACGGGTCGGTCAGCCAGCTCACCGGGTCCAGCCCGAGCCCGCGCAGCAGCGCGTTCAGAATGCCGAACTGGTTGGAGAACACCGAGGTGAACACGATCGCCATGGCCACGATGGACGTCACGTTCGGCGCGAAGTACGCGATCCGGTACAGCCCCTTGAACCGGACCGACGAGTTCAGCCCGACCGCGATCAGCAGCGCCAGCACCGTCATCGGCACGGTCGACATGATCCAGATGATGAACGTGTTGCCGACCGAGTTCCAGAAGTCCGCGTCGGTCACCAGGAACTCGAAGTTCTTCAGCCCCACGAACTGCATCGGGCCGATGCCGTCCCACTTCTGGAACGCCAGGTACAGCGAGTACAGCACCGGGTACACGCCGAAGATCGCGAACAGCACGAAGAACGGCGAGATCGCCAGGTACTGGGGCAGGTGGCGCAGGCGTTTCGCGGCCATCAGAGCACCCCTCGCCTGCGCAGCAGCCGGTCGATCGCCTTGCGGGCGTCCTGCCAGGCCTGGTCCGGGTTCTTGCCCGCGGATTCCACGTTCACCAGTTCGTCCGTGTAGATGTTGCTGATGTCGATGTCGTACGCGCTGAAGTACGCGGGTTTGACCTCACTGGCCGACTTTCCGAACACCTCGGCGGTGTTCTGCCCGCCGAAGAACGGGTCCGGCGCGGCCGAGCGCGGATCGCTGAAGGCCGCCGGCGCGGACGGGAACAGCCCGGCGTCCACGTAGTTGCGGGCCTGGTTGTCCGGGTTGAGCAGCCAGGAGATGATCTCGAACGCCTTGTCCGGCTGGGGACAGGCCGACGTGATGGTGATGAACGAGCCGCCCTGGTTGCCCGCGCCGCCCGGGCTGCGGCAGATCCGCCACGCCCCAGCGGTCTTCGGTGCGGACTCCTTGATCTCGCTGGTCCCCCAGGAGGCGTTGATCAAGGTCAGCTCGATGTCCGCGTTCCACGCCGCGTGCTGGTCGATGTTGCCGGAAGCCGCGCCGTTGTCGAAGAACCCTGCTGTCAGCCGCAACTGGACGGACTTGATCGCACGCGCCCAGGCCTGCTGGACATGTGCCTGGTCGCCGATGAACTTTCCCTGCCGGTCCAGGTATTTCCGCGGCTCCTGGGCCATCGAGTAGGTGAACACGCGCTTGGCATCGGAGATCAGGTACTTGCCCGGCAGGGCCTTCATCAGCTCCTGGCCGAAGGCGAAGTAATCGTCCCATGTGGACACCGCACGGGCCACGTCGTCCGGCTCGGCCGGGAAACCCGCCTGGGTGAACAGATCGTGCCGGTAGTACATCGCCGATGGCCCGGTGTCCAGCGGGAAGCCGAGCAGCTTTCCGTCCGGTGTGGACCCCGCCTGCCATTTCCAGTCCAGGTACTGTCTTTTCAGGCTCGCCGCGCCGAGCGTGTTGAGGTCGACGAACCGGTCCGCGTCGCCGAAGTACCCGGCGATGTCGTCGTTGACCATCGTCATGTCCGGTACGTATGCGTCGCCCGACAGCACCGCCATCAGCTTCGGCCGCAGGTCGTGGCCCACGTTGGCGGGCACGAACTTCTGGCTCGCGAACCGCTGGACCGCCTCGTTCAGCACGTTCTCCGACAGGCCGCGGGTCCACCACCACAGGGTCAGCTGCCCGGGCGTCGCGACCCTCGGGCTGGTGCAGCCGGCCAGCGCCAGGCCCAGCGCACCGGCCAGGAATCCACGTCGGTTCATCTCACCTCCGGCCACGCCGCCGTCACCGTGAACGGTCACGTGACCGTTCACGTCCGGCGAGTGTGGAACTTTCCCAGCCCCGTGTCAAGCAGGTGTCACTGGCTCACGCGGAGCCGCGCAGCAGCAGGTCGGCCTTGATCGTGGTGACCTCGGGGCTGACTCCGCCGAGTAACCGCGCGACCTGCTCGATGGCCATCACGCCCAGCTGCCGGGTGTCGATCCGGACGCTGGAGAGCTGCGGCTCGACCAGCGTGCCGATCTGCAGCCCGTCGAACCCGATCACCGCGCAGTCCTCGGGCACGCGACGGCCGCGGGAACGGGCCGTGCGCATCGCGCCGATGGCGATGACGTCGTTGTACGTGAAGATCGCGTCCACAGCGGGATCCTGGTCCAGCAGCTCGGCCATCGCCTGCTGACCGCCTTCGATCGACTGTGCCGAGCCGACCACCCGCGTGGGCAGCCCGTGCTCGCGCATCGCGTCGATGTACCAGTGCTGTCGCTTGCTGGGGCCATGGTGGCTCTCGTGGTCGAGCATGCCGATGTGCCGCCGGCCGAGCCCGGCCAGGTGCGCGATGGCCGCGTGCACGCCATCCTCGCCGTCCACCTCGATCGCGCCGAACCGTTGCAGCCCAGGGGCTCGTCCAATGTATACAACAGGTATACCGCTTGTGTACTGGTCGATCACGTCGTCCGGCTGGCTGAGGTAGCCCACGATGGCGTCCACTTGGGACCCGATCACGCTGAGTGTGCTCAGCTCCTGCTCGGGATCGTCGGCGGTGTCGTAGACCACGACGTGCCAGTCCTGGCGGCGCGCGGCCTCCAGCGCGGCGGAGGCGACCTCGGTGAAGAACGGGTTCATCAGGTCCGGGATCACCAGCCCGACCGAGGTGGTGTCCTGGCGCACCAGGCCACGCGCGAACCGGCTGGGCCGGTATCCCAGCTCCCGCGCGGTATCCAGCACGCGCTGCTTTGTGCCCGCGTCGATCTCGCCCTTGTCGTTGAGCGCGCGGGACACCGTCTGGTAGGACACTCCCGCCGAGGCCGCGACGTCCCGGATGGTCACTCGTTTCCCGCCCACGGGAACGACGGTAGCAGCGATGCCGCCCGCCGCCGTGGAAGCGCGGCCATGGCGAAGTTGTACGTACCTATTGCCTAATCCGAACGGCCCGCCCTACCCTGAGTTTCCCGCCGCCTCTTGGGAACCCTGCCCCTGGAGGAAGCCAGTGCCTGAAAAGTCCCGGCTCGTGAGCGCGCTCGCGCTCGCGGGCACTCTCGCCCTGCCCGCTTTGCCTGCCACCGCCCAAGTAGAGGGCAGTGGCTGGACCTCGTACTCGCCCGGGTTCTCGGTCCAGCAACAGGGGTGCGGCACGGTCAGCGGATCGACCTTCACCCTCAGCTGCTCGTCCACAAGTGGTGTTCAGCGTGCGGAACGCCGGTATGACACCTACTGCAGCGGGACCCGGCAGTTCCAGGGCACGTTCAAGATCAACAGCATGTCCGGCAACCGGATCAGCCTGAAGCAGACGTTCGGTCCGTCCGACGCCGACTTCATGCTCGCAGTGGACAGCGGTCGCAGGCTGTACTCCGTGCGCAACGGCGGTGCCACCATCGCGCCGAACGGGACCGCCACGAGCGGCACGTCGGTGACCGTCAACACCGTGAACTCGGGATCCACGCACCGGATCTACATCAACGGCAGCCTGAAGCTGACCTATGGCGGCCTGAGCGGTTGCCACTACGACAAGTTCGGTGCCTACCGCACCGACAGTGGCTCCGGGCCGATCTCGGTGACCTGGAGCAATATCAAGTTCTGGCGCAAGTGATCAGGCTGCTCATCGCCTCCCTCGTGGTGCTGGCCGGTTGCTCGGCCGGCACCACGAGCGGGGAGAACCTGACCGCCACCCTGGTGTCGCCCACCGACATCGCGTTGGCGTGGCACCCCACGGATCCCGCCGCGGCCGGTCAGATCGTCGAGTACGCGAGCGAGGAAAAGGGCCCCTACACCATTCTGGGCTTCTTCCCGCCATCGCAGTCGTCGTACAAACACCCGGACCTGATCCCGCAAATGCCGTTCTACTACCGGATCCGGCCGTACTACGGCATCGCGACGGCGCCGGTCGAGGTCGACCTGCCGCCCGGCGAGCCGGATGAGTCCACACCGGACGATGGCGAATGGGCCCGCCCCAAGACGGTTCCGGGCAGCACGGCTCCGGTGGCGCCGGTGGGGCAGCCGGACTCGGCACCGGCCGGCCTGACGCCGACCGTGATCAACCCGAACGGCATCAAGTTCACCTGGACCGACCGCGCCAGCGACGAGGAGGGCTTCCTCCTTGAGGTGAAGGCAGCGGGCGCCCCGGACTTCACCGTCGCCGCCGTACTCGACCGGGATGTGAACTCGGCCGGCATGACGACCATGCCGGAGGAGAAGAAGGCGCAGTACCGCGTGCGTGCGTACAAATACGGCCAGGCCACCAACATCGCTCACCAGACAACCGGAGGCTCCGCCCGGTAGTGTTATCCCCCTTACGAGGGAGGGAGCCCGATGGCGACGTGGGACGACCTGGTGGAGTTCATCCGAACCGAGTACCGGGTGGTGTCGCAGACCCCGGACGAGATCCGGGTCGAGTTCGAGTGGGAGGACGAGGACCGCAGCCAGGTGGTGATCGTCGCCCGCGAGGTGCTGGACCGCAAGTACGAGTGGGTGCAGATCCTCACCCCGATCGGCCTGGCCCGCGACTGCGACCTGCACCGGGTCCTCGAAGCCATCGGCCACACCACGATCGCCTGCGGCGCGGCCATCATGGGGGAGCACATCGTCGTGCGCCACTCGCTGCCGCTGGAGAACCTTGACATCAACGAGTTCGTCGACCCGTTGACGCTCATCGCCGGGGCGGCCGACGACCTCGAGTCGGAGTTCTTCGGCGGCGACGACTACTAGCGGCCGTTCGATCAACGGCTTGGAACGCGCCTCGCTGCTCGCCGCTTGTGGCTTGGTTGTCTCACTATTGCTCCGGCTGTCGCCGCCGCGGTGATCGGCGCTGCGAGTGCCAGGGTGGGTACTGGATCGTCTAGTTCGGGTATGGACGCTGAGCGCCGGGTACTGGACGGTCCAGTTCGCTCGGCATGCAGACCGGGAACTGCACGGTCTAGTACCCGTGGCGGCTCGAGCAGCTGAGTACTGGACCGTCCAGTTCCGCGGTCACCAGGGCACAGGCCCGCCCGCACCGAAAAACCCGCCAGTGGGTCCGTCCGCCCCAAGCATGGCCAGACGCACCACAACCGCGGCGCCCTGCGCGGTGGTCAGGAATCCGGTGTGGTTGTTGATATCCGTGTCGACGTAACCGGGATAGGCCGTGTTCACGAGGATGCCGTCTTTGCGTAGTTCGTTGGCGTACTGCACGGTCAACGCGTTGAGCGCGGTCTTGGACGGGGTGTACGCGGCCGACCCGGGCAGCCCGGCGAGCGGGCCGTCCGGGTCGGCGGCGATGGTCAGTGACCCAGCGGCGCTGCTGACGTTCACGATCCGCGCGGCCGGTGCGCGCCGCAGCAGCGGGAGCATCGCGTTGGTCACCGTGATCACGCCGAATACGTTGGTCTCGAAGACTCTCCGGACCATGTCCACGTCGACGGTGCTGGGGATCTGGTCGACCGCCTGGTCGGGCGAGACCGTCGCCGGGTCGGTGACGTCCAGAGTGACCGCGTGCCCGCCCACCACCGCCGCGGCGGCTCCCTGGGAGGGTGGGGAATGCGAGGGGCGGGTTTGGAATGGGCGGGGTGTGGGGTGGGAATTTAGGGTTTGGGGATGGATGCCCGGCAGTTGGAGTACTTTCTCGCCGTTGTCGATCATGGGGGTGTGAATCGGGCGGCGGGGGCGTTGTATCTGGCTCAGCCGTCGCTTTCGCAGGCGATCCGGGCGCTGGAACGGGATCTTGGGCAGGAGCTGTTCCACCGGGTCGGCCGCCGGCTGGTGTTGACGGATGCGGGGCATGCGCTGGTTGAGCCGGCGCGGGAGGTGGTGCGTGGGTTGCAGGTGGCGCGCGCCAGTGTGGAGTCGGTCGGAGCGTTGACGGCGGGGCGGGTTGAGATCGCGTCGATGCCGTCGCAGTCCGTGGAACCGTTGAGTGCGCTGATCAGAGCGTTCACCGCGGCGTATCCCGGGCTGCAGGTCACCATACGGGCCGCGTTCACCGCGCCTGAGGTGATCGAGATGGTCCGTACCGGGGTCACCGAGCTGGGCCTGCTCGGCAGCGCGGATCCGCCCGCCGCCGGCCAGGTTGAGGTGCGGATGCTTGCGCGGCAACGGTTTGTGGTCGTGGCGCCACCGGATGCGCCGTTCAGCGGGAAGATCACCCGCGATGACCTGGCTGGGCAACGGATGATCGTCGGGCAGCAGGGCACCGGGATGCGGCGGCTGGCCGATGAGCTGAAGGTGTTCGGCGTGGTGGAGTCCGAGCATCGGGAGGCGATCCTGCCGCTGGTGCTCGGTGGGGTCGGGCTGGCGGTGCTGACCGAGTCGTGGGCGCCGCTGGCGCGGCAGGCCGGGGCCGTGGTGCTGGACCTCGAACCGGCCGCGTATCTGCACGTCGCCTTGGTCAACCGGCAAGCGAGGCTCAGTCCCGCGGCGACCGCGTTCCTGGAGACCGCTTATAGGCTCAGCCTATAGGGGTGCCATCCAACTGGTCTTGGACCGAACTCGCCGCGGCTGGTGGTATCGAGGGATGAAGACGCACCGCATCGCCCTGATCCCTGGCGACGGCATCGGCACCGAGGTCACTCCCGCGGCGTGCGCGGTCCTCGACGCGGTCGGTGAACGCCACGGCGTCCGGTTCTGCTACGACAGGTTCGACTGGTCCTGCGCCCGGTATCTCAGCGAGGGCGCGATGATGCCCGCCGACGGGCTGGAGCGCATCCGCCACCACGACGCGATCTTCCTTGGCGCGGTGGGGGATCCGGCCGTCGCCGACCACGTTTCGCTGTGGGGGCTGCTGATCCCGATCCGGCGTGGCTTCCGGCAGTACGTCAACCTGCGGCCGATCCGGCTGTTCGACGGGGTGACCGGCCCGCTGCGGACCGGCACGGTCGACCTGGTCGTGGTGCGGGAGAACGTCGAGGGCGAGTACA
>CBIMJO010000100.1:0-13437 GCA_966244135.1 uncultured Actinocrispum sp.
CGCACCCTTTTGGGCAACTGCTAACTTCAGAGTGGGGAGAGGCCGTTCAGCAGCGCTTCCAGGCCCTGCCGGAACTCGTCCTTGGGCGTCACCTTGCGGGCCTGAGCTGCCGTTTCCTTCAGGAGTGGGAAGTCGTCGCGAGTGGCGATGATCTCCGTGCCGCGGCCGTGCAGTGGGCCTCGATAATCGAGTTGAACCGCGCCGGTGACATAAGCAATGATCGCTCTCAGCGCGATGACCCGGTTGACGATTCCCGCATTTGTCAGGATTTCCAGCATTGCCTCACCCCAGCGGAGCGAGTTCACCGAGTCCTGCCGGTGCTGGATCGCGAGCTGGACGACCTCCGGATGCGCTTTGATCGCGTCTCTCATCCGTTCGGCCAGTGCGACGATCTGTTTCCGCCATGGTTTTCGCGGCGGCTTCAGGTCCACTGCGGACAGGACGAGGTCGACGACGTGGAGCTCCAGCTCCGCGCGGTCGCTGACGTAGCGGTAGAGCGACATCGTGCCCATGCCGAGCTCGACGGCCACCGCTCGCATCGCTAGCGCCGCTAGGCCGTCACGATCGATGACTTTCAGCGCGGCCTTGGCGATGTCTTCGTGAGTGAGGGAACGTGGTCGTGGCATCGGGTTGACAGCGTACACCATACGCTCATACTGTCGTAAGCGTGCGCTGTACGCCTACGTTCGCCAGGAGGACCCATGCGTTTCGTCTCACCGCGTACTTTGGTCTCGGTTCAGGGCTCGCCGGTCCCGTTGCCGTCCGGGCTGACCCACCTGCAGTTCCGCCGGTTCGCCGGCTGCCCGATCTGCAACCTGCACCTTCGGTCCATTGTGGATAGACACGCGGAGATCCAGGCGGCGGGCATCCGCGAGGTCGTGGTCTTCCACTCCCCCGCCGAGGACCTCCGCGAATACACCCTCCCCTTCGACATCATCGCCGACCCCACCAAGAAGCTGTACCGCGAGTTCGGCGTGGAAACCTCGCGCCTCGCCCTACTCCACCCCAAGACCATCGGCGCCATCCTCGCCGGCTCCCTGCGCACCCTGCGCCGCAAGGACCCCGCCCCCAAAGCTCACGCCGGCCGCCTCGGCCTCCCCGCCGACTTCCTGATCGCCCCCACCGGCCAAGTCCTGGCCTCAAAACACGGAACCCACGCCTACGACCAATGGACCGTCGACGAACTCCTCACCCACGCCCGCGCCTACGTGAAATCACCCTGACATGCCCCGTTCTTTCCGGCTCCCATCTTCACCTCGTTCACTTGCTCCTCTTTCGGGCCTTCCGACGCGATCGCCGAGTGGGTTCGAGCCCGCGCTTCGCGGTTCGGAGCGGCCGCGGTACGTCGCGCCCATCCTCAACGATGGCATCGGGTTTTCGCGTTCTCGGAACGGCTGACAGCTGCGCTTACACCACTAGGTCGCCCGCTTGGGTGATGGCCGTGCGAGTGGACCGTTCGCGCGGGTTTTCCCGTGGTCCCGGCCGGATTCCTCGATAGGCTGCAGCGGGGCCTGCCCCCTGGGAGGGCGGGGAATGCGCGGGGCCCGATTTTGGGAGATGGGGTGGGTGGGGGTTAGTCCTCAGGGGCTTCGAGGCCTTGTTTGTCGGCCCATTCCAGCAGGGTGTCGAGGGTGTAGGCGTTGTCGTCGATGGTGGCGTGGAGGTCGCCCAGTTCGGCGAAGCGGGGTGGGACCGTCGCGATGGTGAAGTCGTTGGGGTTGACGTCGTCGATTTCGTCCCAGCGGATGGGTGTCGAGACGGTGGCTTCTGGGTTGCCGCGGACGGAGTAGGCGCTTGCGATGGTGTGGTCGCGGGCGTTTTGGTTGTAGTCCACGAAAAGGAGGGCCGGGTCGCGGTCTTTGCGCCACCAGGTCGTGGTGACGTCGTTGGGGGCGCGGCGTTCCACCTCGTGCGCGAAGGCGAGGGCCGCCCGGCGGACGTCCTTGAAGCCCAGTTCGGGTTTGATCCGCACGTAGATGTGCAGGCCGTGGCCACCGCTCGTCTTCGGGAAGCCGGTCATGCCCAGTTCGTCGAGGATCTCGTGCGCCACGTGGGCGATCCGGCGGACCCGCGAGAACGGGCAGTCCGGCATCGGGTCGAGGTCGATGCGCCACTCGTCCGGCTTCTCCGTGTCGGCGCGGCGGGAGTTCCACGGGTGGAACTCCACTGTGGACATCTGCACCGCCCAGATGACGTGCGCGAGTTCGGTGACGCACAGTTCGTCGGCGTGCCGGCCGTAGCGCGGGAAGTGCACGCGCACGGTCTCCAGCCAGGGCGGCGCGCCGGAGGGCACGCGCTTCTGGTGCACCTTCTCGCCCGACACCCCGGAGGGGAACCGGTGCATCATGCACGGCCGTTCCCGCAGCGCACGCACGATGCCGTCGCCGACCGACAGGTAGTAGTTGACCAGGTCCAGCTTGGTCTCGCCGCGGGCCGGAAAGTACACCCGGTCCGGGCTGGAGATCCGCACCGTCCGGTCGCCGACCTCGAGTTCCACCGCCTCCTTGGCCATGCGGTGAAACTACCCAATCAGCGCGGCCGCCGCGGTTTTTGCGCGGTGAGCTGGGGACGGGTCGCCGGTGATGGCCGCGATGGTGATCGCTCCGTCGATCAGCAGGAAGATCTGCTCACCGAGGGTCACGTCCCCGGCCAGCCCGACGACATACGACCGCAGCTCGGCCATGTGGTGCCGGACGATCCGCATGATCGGCTCGGACGACGTGCCCATCTCGCCGAACGAGTTGATGAACGCGCACCCCCGGAAGTCCGGCTCGGTGAACCACTCGCGCAACCAGTCGAAGATCAGCAGCAGCGGCTGCCCTTCATGGGATGCCACGTAGGCGGCGAGACGGCCACGCCAGCGCTCGTCGCGGCGCTCCAGGTATCCGACCACCAGTGCTTCCTTGGAGGGGAACAGCTGGTAGAGCCGCTTGAGCGAGACGCCCGAGGACGCGCGGATGTCGTCCATGCCCACGGCGTGGATGCCCCGCTCGTAGAACAGCTCCTCGGCGGCGTCGAGTACCCGGGTCTGCATGCTCCCTAGCGTAGAGAACGAGCGTTCTCTACGATACCGGAGAACGCACGTTCTCCCCCCGACGAAGGAGCCAGGCCATGACCGGTCGCCCGCCCTACCCGCCGTTCGACGAGGACACGGCCAAGCAGAAGGTCCAGGCGGCCGAGGACGCGTGGAACACCCGCGACCCCGAGCGGGTGTCGCTGGCGTACACAGAGGACTCCGTGTGGCGCAACCGCGACCGGTTCGTCACCGGCCGCGCGGCGATCGTCGAGTTCCTCAGCCAGAAGTGGGAGCGCGAGCTGGACTACGCCCTGCGCAAGGAACTCTGGGGTTTCCGCGGCAACCGGATCGCCGTGCGCTTCCAGTACGAGTGCCACGACAAGGAAGGCCAGTGGTACCGGTCGTACGGCAACGAGCTGTGGGAGTTCAGCGACGAAGGCCTGATGCGCCGGCGCGAGGCGAGCATCAACGACCTCAAGATCACCGAAGCGGACCGCCGGATCTTCGGGCCGCGCCCCGTCGAGGAGCACGGGGTTCTGTTCCCGATCCAATAAGCGTTCATCGCTGGCGATACCCCAGCCCCCACCCCCTCCGGGCAGGGTTCCGTCAAAGTCGGTCGCCAGCCCGGTATGTCACCCGTCGCGGCGGGCGCTACATGTTCGTCGCGAACAAACAACTGCACCGCCTGCACGAGCTGCTACACGGTCTGCACGGGGCCCAGGCCGAGATCCCTACCGGCCAGGACACCGGTCACGGCCGGACCGAACAGCGCACCTGAGGACGTCCTGCCGGCACCTGAGGACGTCGCCTTCCCGGCGCGGCACAGGTTTTCCGCATCACCCGCCAGCGCACCGACCACACCACCGGCACACAGGAAACCCACACCCGGGTCGGTGTCACCACCCTGGCCACTCAGGCCGGCCCCGCCCAGATCGCCGTCCTGCCACGCGGGCACCGGCACATCGAAAACCGACTCCACCGGGTCCGCGACGTCACCCACAGCGAAGACCACTCCCCGGTCCGCACGACACCGCACCCGCGCCACGGCCACCCCGCGCAACCCCACCATCAGCACTCAACGTCCGGCCGGCGCCACCAAACAACGCCCAAGCCCTCCGCAGAATGAGCCGAGACATCACCCGACCGCTACACCTACCCGGAATCCCCACCCCACCAGCACAAACCCGACTTTGACGGAACCCTGCCCACCTCGGGGGGCGCCCCGGTGCCAGTCGATCGAGGTGCGAGGGCCGGACGGAGGGGATTTCCGTGCGAGTGGGCCGTTCGCTCGGAGATCCCCCAACTGGGCGAGATCGCTCAGGTGTCGGGGAGCATGGGCATTTCGATTCCGGGGTCGCGGCCCAGCAGTACCGCTCGGGTTATGGCGCGGGAGCCGAATTTGTCGTGGAGGCTGTCCAGGACCGTGTCCAGGGCGTTCGGGGTTTCGTCGAAGGGCAGCATCAACTGGACCGAGTCCTCGTTGTCGAGGTTGCCCACCGAGATGCCGATCAGGGTCAGGCCCTGCAGGTCGATGATCGGCATTGCCTTGGCGACCAGCGATCGCAGCGCGAGCAGGATTTCGTCGGTGGTGGCGGTCGGTTGCGGCATGGTGTGCGAACGCGTCGCCCTGGTGAAGTCATCGAAACGCATGCGCAACACCACGGTCCGGCCCACGCGTTTGGCCGCGCGCAGGCGGTGCGTCACCCGATCGGTCAACGCGACGATGGTGGCGTCGATGGCTTCGGGCGTAATCAATGACCGGCCCAGGGCCCGTTGGGCGCCCATGGAACTTCGGCGGCGGCCGGTCTGAACTCGCCGGGCGTCCTGGTTGTGCGCGAGGCCGAACAAATGACGGCCCAGATGGCGGCCCAGCATTGATCGCAGCATCGATTCCGGCAGTTCAGCCACGTCGCCCACGCGATGAATCCCGTGTTCCCTGAGTTTGGCGGCGGTGACCTTGCCGACGCCCCACAACCGCTCCACCTCGAGTGGGTGCAGGAACTCCATCTCCTTGTCGGGCGGCACGACCAGCAGGCCATCCGGCTTCGCCACCCCGCTGGCGACCTTGGCCAGGAACTTCGTCCGCGCGACCCCCACGGTGATCGGCAGCCCGACCTGGGACCGCACATCCGACCGCAACCGTGCGGCGATCTCCGCGGGCGTGCCCGCGATCTTGTGCAGGCCGCCCACATCCAGGAACGCCTCGTCGATCGACAGGCCTTCGACCAGCGGCGTTGTGTTGCGGAACACCTCGAAGACGGCCTTGCTCGCGTCCGAGTAGGCCTTCATCCGCGGCGGCACGACCACCGCGTGTGGGCACAGGTAGCGGGCCCGGGCGCCGCCCATCGCGGTCTTGATTCCGTATGCCTTCGCCTCGTAGCTCGCGGCGAGGACGACCCCGCCGCCGACGATCACCGGCCGGCCGCGCAGCCGTGGGTCATCGCGCTGCTCGACCGAGGCGTAGAACGCGTCGAGGTCGGCATGCAGGATGGTCGCCCCATCTGATGACACGAACACATGTTCGCATATTCGGACTCATCGCGGCACCGATGAGTTTTCCGGCGACCCGTCGTTACACCTGCTACAAACCCCGACCAGGAGGTAGCCCCCATGGACTACAAGCTGGAAGTCGTCATGATCCCGGTCACCGACGTGGACCGCGCCAAGGACTTCTACCTGGAGAAGACCGGGTTCGCCCTGGACGTCGACTTCAAGGCGGAGAACTTCCGGGTCGTGCAGCTCACCCCGCCCGGCTCGGCCTGCTCGATCATCCTGAACGAGAACGCCGAGCAGGCCGGCTCGATCCTGGGCAACCACATGGTCGTCGAGGACGCCGTGGCCGCCCGCGAGGAGCTCGCCGGGCGCGGCCTGGACATCACCGAGACATTCCACTTCGTCGACGGCCGGCAGCAGCCCGGCCCCGACCCCAAGCGCGAGAAGTACGGCACGTTCGCCAGCTTCGCCGACCCGGACGGCAACAAGTGGCTGATCCAGGAAGTGCCCCCGCAGTCATGACCATGCCCGACCTCGAGCCGCACCGGCGCGAGCTGCACGTGCACTGCTACCGCATGCTCGCCTCCTACGAGGAGGCCGAGGACGCGGTGCAGGAGACGTTCCTGAAGGCCTGGCGCGGCTGGGACTCGTTCGACGGGGGCAACCTGTTCCGCGCCTGGCTCTACCGGATCGCCACGAACGTGTGCCTGGACATGATCCGGCGCACGTCCCGGCAGGTCGTGACCATGCACTCGTTCGCCGAGGTGCCGTGGCTGCAGCCGTTCCCGGACCGGATGCTGCCCAGCGACCAGGAACCCGACGCGGTGGTGGTGAACCGTGAGACCATCGAGCTCGCGTTCATCGCCACCATGCAGCTGCTGCCCGCGCGGCAACGCGCCGCGTTCATCGCGCGGGACGTGCTGGACTGGTCGGCCAAGGAAACGGCGTCCTTGCTGGACATCAGCGTGGCCGCGGCGAACAGCGCGCTGCAGCGGGCGCGGGCGACCATGCAGGAGAAGCTGCCCGAGCGGCGTTCGGAGTGGACCTCGGCCGAGCTCAGCGACGAGGAACGGGACCTGCTGGCCAGGTTCATCGACGCACACGAACGGTGTGACGCCGCCGCGGCGATCGCGGCGGCGGCCCAGGACATCCGCGTCACCATGCCGCCCAACCCGATGTGCTTCAACGGGCTGGCCGAGCTGGCGCCGTTGCTGGAACGGGCGTTCGGGCCGGACCGGGACGGCGACTGGAAGCTCGTGCCGACGGTGGCCAACCGGATGCCGTGCTCGGCGAGCTACCTGAGGCGGCCCGGCGACACCGTGTTCCGGGTGTTCAAAATGGACGTTCTGCGCGTCGTCGACGGCAAGATCGCCGAGATCACGACGTTCGGGCCGTCGGCGACCCTGAAGGCGTTCGACCTGCCGCCGACTTTGTGAAAGATCTGTGTCGGGAACGGCGAAATGGCTCCGACCTACTGTCGTGACTCGCCGGCTCACTGAGGGGACTCCCATGCACAAGCGTGTCTTCGCCCTGCTCACAGCGGGATTGTTCTTATCCACGGCCGCAGTCGCCGCCGCCGATGACGCTTCCGTGGCCCGCACGGACTCCGGGCCGGTCCGGGGCACGGTTTCGGCCGGGTACCGGACGTTCCAGGGCATCCCGTTCGCCGCGCCACCGGTCGGTGAGCTGCGATGGCGTTCGCCGCAACCGGTTCAGCCGTGGACGGACGTCCGGGACGCCACCGAGCCGACCGGCTCGTGCGCCCAGACCAACGGGGCCGGGCACTACAGCACGAACGAGGATTGCCTGTACCTCAACGTGACCACCCCCGCGAGGCGCGGCGACCGCAAGCCGGTCATGGTGTGGCTGCACGGCGGTGGCAACAGTTACCTGACCGCGGCGGAGTTCGACGCGCACCGGCTCGCACTGGGCGGGGATGTCGTTGTGGTGACGACGAACTTCCGGCTCGGGGCGTTCGGTTTCCTCGCACACCCGGGGTTGCCGGACTCCGGCGCGTACGGGCTGGAGGATCAGCAGGCGGCTTTGCACTGGGTGCAACGGAACGCGGCCGCGTTCGGCGGGGATCCGCACAACGTCACGCTGTTCGGTGAGTCCGGCGGGTCGATCGACGTCTGCGGCCAGCTGACGTCGCCGGGAGCGGCCGGGTTGTTCCAGCGGGCGATCATGCAGAGCGGTGGCTGCACGATGTCCTGGCCGGACAATGGGGTCATCTACGGCAAGCCTGCGAGTTCCGCCTTCATCGGCAAGGCCGCGGGCGAATCCGCCGGTGTGGCTTTGGCTTCCGCACATGGCTGCGCCGATGTCGCTTGCCTGCGCCGAATTCCAGCGGCCGACCTGGTCGCCGTGGACACCGGCACGACTCCGGCCGTGTACGGCAACCGGGTTCTCCCTGAGGCACCGGCGAAGGCGCTGGCCTCAGGGCGGTTCAACCGGGTACCGGTGATCTCCGGGAACACCCGCGACGAGGGACGGCTCGCCGCGACCAGCGCCCGTCCGTCCACTGCGGACGAATACCGGGAGCTGCTCAATGAGGCGTTCGGTCCCGCGAAGGCAGCCCGGGTGGAAAAGGAGTACCCGGCGGGGAACGCTCCCCGGGTCGCGTGGGGCGCGGTGCTGACCGACTCCGTGTGGGTGTGCCCGCAGGTGATCGACAACCGGAACATGGCACGCCGGACGCCGGTCTTCAGCTACTCGTTCGCCGACCGGAACGCGCCGGTCGGTTACTTCCAGTTCCCGGCCGACCTGCCGCCGGGCGCCTTCCACAACTCGGAGATCCCGTACTTCTTCGACCTCCCGGGCTTCGTCGCCAATTTCACGCATGACCAGCAGAAGTTCGTCGACCAGCTGATCGCGGCCTGGGGCCGGTTCGCGAAGACCGGCAATCCCGGCTGGGCGGGCACGGTGTGGCTGGCGCCCAACGACATCCACCACGTCGATCTGGCCAGGCAGCACAACTGCGGGTTCTGGTTTGACGCATGATAGTTGGACTCCGTACTATCCGGTGTCGAACCAGATGGGAGTGAGTCATGCGTACCTTGATCCGAGATGTCCGCGTTTTCGATGGTCAGACCGTCATCGAGCGGGCCGATGTGCTGATCGACGGGTCTGCCTTCGCCACTTACGAGGGTGGGCCCGTCGACCTGGAGATCTCCGGCTCCGGCCGGACCGTGCTGCCCGGCCTGATCGACTCGCACACGCACAACGCGGACGGCGACCTGGCCGAGGCGCTGAAGTTCGGCGTCACCACCGAGCTGGACATGTTCTCGTTGCCGCCGAACACCGCGCGGCAGCGCCGAACCGCGCTGGAAGACGACAAAGTCGCGGACATCCGCAGCTCAGGGATCCTGGCGACGGCCCCGTCCGGGCATCCGAGCCAGATCATGGCGCAGGCGATGTCCATGGGGATGGGCGACGCAGCCGGCCCGTTCCCGACGGTCGCGGACCCATCACAGGCCAAGGCTTTCGTCGCGGCGCGGGTCGCCGACGGGGCCGACTACCTCAAGGTCGTCGTCGATGACGGCTCGATGATGGGTGCGCAACTGCCCGTGCTCGACCCGGCGACCATCGCCGCACTGACCGCGGCCGGGCACGACGCCGGGCTGAAGGTCATCGCGCACGTGGCGACCAGCAAGGACACCGTCATCGCGTTGGACGCGGGCGTGGACGGGATCGCGCACGTGGTCGCCGACACACTTTCGGACGACCTCGTGACCCGGATCGCCGCGCACGACGTTTTCGTTGTGAGCACACTGGTTTACACCGCTGGGATGTCGTTGGACGCGGGCCCGAACGCGCGGGCGTTGCACGCGGCCGGGATTCCGTTACTGGCCGGGACGGACGCGAACTTCGTCGCGCCCGCGCACGGCGCGTCGATGCACCAGGAGCTGTTTCTGTTGACTCAGGCCGGGTTGAGCCCGGCCGAGGCGTTGGCGGCGGCCACCAGCGTGCCCGCGCACCACTTCGGACTGACCGACCGCGGCCGGATCGCCGCCGGCTACCAGGCGGACCTGGTGCTCGTCGAGGGCGATCCGGCGACGGACATCACCGCCACGAAGTCCATTGTGGACGTGTGGCGGCGAGGTGTGCGGCGTTAGCGGCCGACGCTCTTGCGCCGGACGACCCCGATCGCGGCGGTGCCCAGGAACAGGATCAGGCCGATGATGGCCAGCCAGACCAGGCCTTTGACGACGAACCCGACAACCGACAGTGCCAGCCAGATCACCAGCAGCAGAACCAAGAAGCCGATCACGTTGACCTCCATGTTGTACCGACTCGAGAGGTACCCCGCGCAGGCGCCCGCGAACCGCGTTGCATGATTCTCCGGTGCAACCGTTGCGGACCGTCTCCGCCACCCGGTACGTCACCCCGCTGCGCGAGGGTGGTTCGCTGCCGGGCCTGGTCGAGGCCGACGACCTGGGGATGTACGTCCTGAAGTTCCGGGGCGCCGGGCAGGGCGTGAAGGCGCTGACCGCCGAGATCATCGTGGGCGAGCTGGCCCGGCGGCTGGGGTTCCGGGTGCCCGAGATCGTCCTGGTCGACCTCGACCCGGTGCTGGGGCGCAACGAGCCGGACCAGGAGGTGCAGGAGCTGCTGGCCAACAGCGGGGGCATCAACCTGGGGTTCGACTTCCTGCCGGGCGCGTTCGACTTCAACCCGGTCGTGCGCGACCCGGGCGCCGCACTCGCGGCGCAGGTGATGTGGCTGGACGCGTTGGTGCTCAATGTGGACCGCAGCTGGCGCAACCCCAACCTGTTGCTGTGGCACAAGGATGTCTGGCTGATCGACCACGGGGCGTCGCTGTACTTCCACCACGGCTGGGGCGAGCAGTGGCAGCCCGCGGCGACCTACCGGTTCGACGCGGCCGACCACGTCATGCTCCCGGCCGCCGGCCCGATCGACAACTCGCTGGCCGCGGCGATCACCCCGGGCCTGCTCGACGAGGTGCTGGGCCTGGTGCCGGGCGGCTGGCTCAACCCCGGCGACAAGGACCGGTACGTGCGGTTCTTCCAGGCGCGGCTGGCCTCGGCGCCGCAGTGGATCGAGACGCTGGAGGCCGCTCGTGCCGCACGTGTTTGAGTACGCCCTGCTGCGGGCCGTGCCCCGGCAGGACCGCGGCGAGTTCGTCAACGTCGGCGTCCTGCTTTACTGCGCGGACAAGCAGTTCCTGCGCTGCAGGACCCACGTGGACGCCGACCGGCTGCTGACCCTCGACCCCAGGATCGACCTGGAGCTGCTGCAGTCCAGCCTGCGGCTGTGGTGTGGTTCCTGCGACGGCTCCACCAACGCCCCGATCGTGGGAACCACTCTGGGCCAACGTTTCCGCTGGCTCACCGCCCCCCGCAGCACGTTGCTGCAGACCTCGCCGACGCACACCGGGATCACCGAGGACCCCGAGCGGCAGCTCGACCATCTCTGGCGCACGCTGGTACTGCCACCTCAGTAGGTTCTCTTGGCATGACCGATCTCAGGGTGGGCAGCATTGTCTGGGGCGTGTCGGACGTTGCCAGGGCCACGGCGTTCTGGACGGCGGCGCTCGACTACGTGCCGCGCGAGCCGGGGGACGACACCTGGGTGGTTCTGGTCCCCCGATCGGGCGTGGGGCCGGGGTTGTCGCTGGCGTTGAGCGAGAGTCCGGTGCAGGCACATCCGCGGGTGCACCTGGATCTCTACACCGCCGATCAGGCCGGGGAGGTCGAGCGGCTCGTGGGGTTGGGGGCGCACCGCGTTGACTGGGACCGGTATCCGCCGGGCGCGGACTTCGTCGTGCTCGCCGATCCGGATGGCAACATCTTCTGCGTCATCGACAAGGGCTGACTACTCCGTCTGAACCACCGATCGTGCGAATGCGGCTCATGTATGCCCATGAGACGATATGCGCCGTGACTGAACGGCCCTCGTGGGTACCCGCAGATGTCGATGATGGGCTGCCGAGCGCGGCGCGTGTCTACGACTTCCTGTTGGGGGGCGGGCACAACTTCGCCGCCGACCGGAGGGTCGGGCAGAAGGTGCTGGAGGTCCAGCCGAACGGCAGGCAGATCGCCGGGTCGAACCGCGCGTTCCTGCGCCGGGCGGTGCGCTACATGCTCGAGCAGGGCATCACCCAGTTCCTCGACCTCGGCTCGGGCATCCCGACCGTGGGCAACGTGCACGAGGTCGCGCAGAAGCTGCACCCCGGCGCGCGGGTCGTGTACGTGGACTACGACGAGGTCGCGGTCTCGCACAGTGAGCTGATGCTGGGCGCGAACAACGACGCCGTCATCGTGAACGCGGACCTGTGCCGGCCGGAGGAAGTGCTGAAGGCCAAGGCGGTCCGCGAGATGATCGACTGGACCCGGCCGGTCGGCCTGCTGATGGTCGCGGTGTTCCACTTCGTCTCCGACGAGCGCTCGCCGAAGAGCGTCGTGGCGCGCTATCGGGATGCGTTGCCATCAGGCAGTTTGCTGGCGTTGTCGCACCTGACCGCCGACCAGATGCCGGACGAGATGGCCGGTGTGGTCGAGGCCATGCGCAACAGCCGCGACCCGATGTTCTTCCGGTCGTTCGACGAGGTCAGCGCGTTGTTCGACGGGTTCGACCTGGTGGAGCCGGGCGTGGTCAGCGCTCCCTTGTGGCACCCGCAGCATGGCGTCCAAGACCCGACCGTCGAAGGCGTCTACGTCGGCGTGGCCCGCAAGCCCTAGCCCCTCGCCTCGGACCAACGTGAGACACACGGCGGGCCAACGTGAGACACGCGGGGGAGGAACGTGAGAGACGCGCGGGGGGTTAGGGGTTGCCGCGGCGGAGGGCGCGGAGGGCGGCGGCTTGTTCGCGGGTGACTCCGGCGGCTTTCTGTTCGACGGCTTCGGCGGCGGTCAGGCCCGCGCCCAGCCAGTCCGCCACCTCGTCGAACGGGATGCCCGCGCGCCACCACTCCTCGACCACGTCCAGCGGGTTCGACAGGTCCTTGGCCTCGGCCGGGATCAGGCCGATCTTGCACCAGACCCGGGCGTCCATCGCGTGCACGCCCTGCTTGGCCCACGCGTACGCCTCGTCGTCCAGCCACCGCCGTTCGAGGTAGCCGCCCATCACCTCGTGCGGCACGCCGCCGTTGAAGAACCGCTGGATCTGCTGGCGGTCCGGGCCGACCGGGACCATCCCGCCGATCCCGCCGCCGCCCGACGTGCTGAACCGCACCGAGGTCGGCATCCGCTGCTCGTAGGCGTCCATCGGCCCGCGGCCCTCCTTGACGTGCTCGCGGGCCTGTTCGAGGGTGTAGCCGAACTCGTGCCAGCGCACGGCGTCGTTCGGGCTGATGCCGGCCTTCATCCACTCCTTGACGGTCGCCGGGGTCGCGCCCGCGGCCTGCCACTGCGCGGCGGTCAGCGCCTCCCGGATCCCGGACTTGAGCCAGGTCACCGCCTCGTTGAGGTCGAAGTTCCAGCGCCGCCAGGCCTTCGCCTCGACCCGCCGGAACCCCACGTGCAGCCACGCGGTCAGGTCCTCGGGTTCCTCGCTCTCCTCGAAACGGCTCATCGCGTCACCGTCTCGGCGTCGATCACGATCGAGGTAGCCCAGTCCGGCACGGTCCCGGCCGGATCCATCAGCCCCACAATGACTTTGGCCTTGCCCGGCGGCTTCGACGGCCACGGCGTGAACCCGTCGGTCAGCACCAGCACCAGGTCCGGGCGCGGCTTCAGCTCGACCGCTGCGGCCAGGCCCGCGCCCATGTTGGTCCCACCGCCGCCGAGCAGACGCACCTCACGCGCGTTCAGAACCCGTTGCGCCTCATAGGCTTGCGCGTCACAACAGACCACGTGCAGGCGGTTGCGGGCCACGCCGAGGCTGTTCAGCAATCCGCTGACCTCGCCGAGGATCTGGGCCAGCATCCCGTCGCTCATGCTGCCGGACGTGTCGATCACGACGGCGAC
>CBIMJO010000101.1:0-13394 GCA_966244135.1 uncultured Actinocrispum sp.
AGATGTCCGATCGCGATAGCCGGGCCGGATGCGGTCCCTGACGCCCCCGCCGAAACGCCCAAAGACAACCAGTATTCGCGGCGTTCCGGCGGCGACGCCAGGAACCACCCCGATCCCGCCTCTCATCGACCGGACATCTGAAACACGACCTAGGCGCCCCGCTGGACGTTGTGTAAGTCCAGTGGCGTTTGGCAGCCCTGGGGTGGGCGAATGTCTGCCAGGCCCGATGACCGCAGAACAAGCGGGCTGCCGCACCTGCGCGCGATCGACGGGCGTGCATGCCGCCGGAGATGCACGGGGTGTGGGCGGGCACGCTGCCAGATGGCTGCGGTGAGCATGCTGGCCGGAAATGCATACGGCACAAGGTCGCTGCAGATGCAGGGGCGTACGGCACGTTGCCGGGAATGCCCGCGGGTTTGGGTGCTGCTGTAGGGGCATGCTTCCTGGAGATGGCGATGGTCACGTGGTGGACACCCTCAAGAGGGAGGGGAGCGTTGCCGGGCTTGGGGTGCTGGGCGCTTCCAAGGGATGCCTACGGTCCGGTGGTGGAACATCCCCGAGGGTGTGGGCGCGTTGCCTGGAATGCCCGCCGGGCACGAGGCGCTGCCGAAGGGGGCACGTTTCCGCGGGATGTCCACGGTCACATGGTGGACATTCCCAATGGCGTGGCCCGCGTTGCCGGGAATGTCTGCGTTCTTGGGGCGCTGCAGTAGAGCGTGCTTCCTGGGGATGCCCACGATCATGTGGCGACCACCCCAACAGGGTGGGGCGCGCTGCCCGGAATGCCCGCCAGGCACGGGGCATCATCGAAGAGGGCGTCTTTCCCCAGGATGGCCATGGACACGAGGTGGGCTGGCTGCTGCAGGCGCCGGGGGCATGTTGTCCGGAGTTGCCTGCGGGCGCGGGATGAGCACGTTGCTGCAGGGCTCACGTGCACGGGTGAGTGCGTGGTGCCGATGCCGCGGGCATTGGGGTGAGCGCGCTGGCGTGTATGCGCTGACGGTCATGAGGTGGGGCACCCTGACGTAGTTGCCAAGACGACGGTGCTCGGAATGCCCGCGGGGTCTGGGGCGCTGCCGTGCTCGGAAAGTCCATGGGCATGGGTTGAGTGCGCTGGCTCAGATGGTGCGGGCATTGGGTGAGCTGCATCGGCGCGGATTCACGGGCATGGAAGTGGGTTCGCGGAGGTCGAGGCGCGCTGCCGGGATGTCCATCAGCGGTGCACCGCAGCCCACACGGGGGTTGGTGCGGGCTTGCGGCGGCGGTAATGAATGGTGCTGGTCAGGCGTGTTTGGTGATCAGGAAGTGGAAGCAGCCCGCTTCTTGGCTTCGGGCGTGGATGTGGGCTACTTCGGGTTCGTTGAGGATCTTGTGGGCGGCTTCTTCGTGGTTGTCACTGGGTGTCAGGAAGGTGATGTGGTCGTAGGCGCGGGCGCCGGTGTGGTCGAAGGGGTTGAGGATCGCCTTGTTGTGCGCGAACAGGGGTGGGTACTGCTCTGGGGTCTGGTAGCCCGCGCACTCGTTGTAGTGGACGAAGATCGGCCCGGCCTCCAGCCACGGGCTCGGCTCGGTCCACGGGGTGTAGCAGATCAGGGCGATGTCCTCGTCCTGCTCCGCCCGCTCCAGGCAGCACCTGAGCGGTTCCCAGCCCTCGGCGGACCGGAGCTGCCACTTGTTGCCGTGTTCGTCCATGCCCGCGGTGCGCATCGCTGCCAGGCGGTCGGCGGGGATGGCGGTGTATCGGAGCTGCATAAGGGCAAGTTTGGCCGGGCCGCCGCGGCAAGGCTGGCGGTTTCCGGACGTCGCTGTTTTCTGTGAGGTGAGCGACCGCTTAGTATGCTCGGCGGGTACCGACTGGTAGGTATGTCTCTGACGTAAGAGGATCGGCTCAGTCGATGGTGGAGTTGCCGAGCATGCGCAGCACGAGCGTGGCGTACTCGCGGCCGAGGGCGCGGGGTGTCTTGCGGGTGCGCTCGGTGTACCACCTGGCCACGTCGATGCCCAGCGACAGCACCGCCCGGGCCGCGGTCTTCTCGTCGGGTACCTGGAACTCGCCGGTGCGCACGCCTTCGGTGATGAGCGTGCGGACGGCCTGCTCGATCCGCCTGCGCAGCCCGGTGACGACCAGGTACTCGCTTTCGGGCAGCGCGTCCAGCTCGTACTGCACCACCCGGGCCACGGTGTGCTCGCGGGCGTGCCACGCGACGAAGCTCTCCACCAGTGCGCGCATCTTCGCCGTCGGCGTCCCGTCCCCGGTGGCCAGGTCCTGGACCAGGGCGAGGGTCTGCTCGTGGCCGCTGCGGCTGATCTCGAACAGCAGCGCGGTCTTGGACGGGAAATGCACGTACAGGGCGGCCGGGCTCATCCCGGCTGCGGTGGCGATGTCCCTGGTCGTGGTCGCGTGGAAGCCCACCGCGGCGAACGACTGCACGGCGGCGTGCATCAGCCGGCGGGCGGCCTCCGGCTTCACGTCCGGCCACAGCGACATCGTCATGAATAGACACTACCGGTTCGGCCCCTCATGCTAAGCGGGCGCTTAGGAAAGGACTGCACATGTTCAAGGACCGCGTGGCGATCGTCACCGGCGCTAGCCGCGGCATCGGGCTCGGCATCGCCAAGGCACTGACCGAGCGGGGCGCCAGGGTGTGCATCACCGCGCGCAAGCCCGAGGCGCTCGAGGAGGCCGTGCGCGAGCTCGGCGGCGCCGACCACGCGATCTTCGTGCCGGGCAAGTCCGACGACGGCGACCATCAGGACGAGACCGTCGCCCGCACGATGGAGGCGTTCGGGCGGGTCGACATGCTGGTGAACAACACTGGCATCAACCCCGTCTACGGGCCGACCGTCGACATCGACCCCGCCGCCGCGGCGAAGATCCTCGCGGTGAACGTGCTGGCGCCGATCGCGTGGACCCGCAAGGTGCGGGACGCGTGGATGGGCGAGCACGGCGGGTCGATCGTGAACGTCGCGTCCATCGCCGGATTGCGTGCGTCGCAGGGGATCGGGCTCTACGGCGTCAGCAAGGCCGCGCTGATCCGGCTCACCATGGAGCTCGCGGTCGACCTCGCGCCGAACATCCGCGTCAACGCGGTCGCGCCCGCCGTGGTGAAGACCAAGTTCGCGACCGCCCTGTACGAGGGTCGCGAGGAGCAGGTTTCCGCGGCGTACCCGTTGAAGCGACTGGGTCTTCCCGAGGATGTCGCCGGTGCGGTGTCGTTCTTGCTGTCCGACGACGCCAGTTGGGTGACCGGCCAGACGCTCGTGCTCGACGGTGGCATCACGCTGGGCGGTGGCCTGTGAGCGTCGACCTCAAGGACGCCGGTGTCGTGATCACCGGTGCGGCGCAAGGCATTGGCGCCGCCCTGGCCACTCGGTTCGCCGCTGAGGGTGCGCGGCTTTTCCTGTCCGACTTGGACAGTTCGGTCAATGAGGTCGCCGCGTCGCTGGGCGCGTCGGCTTTCGTCGGTGACGCCGCGGCTGACGTGCCGGAACTCATCGCCGCGGCGCGGGCCGAACTGGGCGAGATCGACGTGTTCTGCGCCAACGCCGGCATCGCGCCGATGGGCTCGGAGACCGCCCCGGAGGAACTCTGGGAGAGCGCGTGGAACGTCAACGTCATGTCGCACGTCCGGGCCGCGCGTGAACTACTGCCCGCGTGGCTGGAGCGGGGACGCGGGCACTTCCTGGCGACCGTGTCCGCCGCGGGTTTGTTGACCACGTTGGGATCCGCGCCTTACTCCGTGACGAAGCACGGCGCGCTGGCGTTCGCCGAATGGTTGCTGGCGACCTACAAGCACCGCGGGCTCACCGTGCAGGCGTTGTGCCCACAGGGAGTCCGGACGCGGATGTACGAGCAGACCGGCGCGGGCGGGCAGCTGCTGATGGGCCCCAGCCTGATCGAACCCCAGCAGGTCGCCGACATCGTGGTCGAGGCGTTTCGCGGGGACCAGTTCCTGATCCTGCCGCACCCCGAGGTCGCCCAGTACTACGCCCACCGCGCGACCGAGAACGACCGCTGGATCGCGGGCATGAACAAGCTCCAGCAGAAGGTCGAGAACCTCGGCTAGCAGCCAGTTGGCCCCCGCCGCCCGCCGCCGTTGTGGCTGGTGGCGGGGCCGCCGAGATTATCCATGACTGTGCGGCTCCCCTGGGTCCATAAGTTACTCAGGGGGTCTGACAGAAATGGGTGGTGAGGCGGCGGGTCAGGCTTGGAAGTGCAGGAGGGTTCGGGGTTCTGATACTTCCGGTGGGGTGAGGGTTCGTTCCGCGGTGGGGCTTATCACGGTGCGCCAGAAGGTTTCCGCGGTTTTGTTCGCGGGGGTGAAGGTCAGGGTCCATGGGCCTGGGTGAAGGGCCAGCAGGGCTTGGGCGGCCGCTCTGCCTAGGCCGGTTCGGCGATGTGCCCTGGCGATGAAGAACTCCGCGATGCTCCACGTTTCCTGTTCGCGCCGGAGCAGCGCGAAACCAGCCAGCGCGTCCCCGTTGTCGATGAAGTAGGGCTCGCGGTCCGGTTCCCGGAAGTACAGGTCCAGGTACGGGTAGGTGTACGTGCCGTGGGGTGTCAGTTCGAGCGGGAGGAACTCCGACAGGTCGTGGAGGTAGAGCTGGAGCAGGTTGGCCAGTACCGGTTTGTCCTGCTCCAGCGCCCTTCGCTCGGTCACAGCGGCGGGAAGTTGGGCGGCCTGCGCTCTGTCCAGCTGGCCAGGCCTTCGGCCAGCTCTGGGTGGGTGAAGGACTCGACCATCAGCTTGGCGGCCCGTTCGCCGGACTCCTCCAGCGGGAGCGGGGCCTCGTCGCGGATCTGCTGCTTCATCACCGCCATCGAGCGCGGCGCGCTGTAGGTCGCGAGCTCCGTGGCGTACGCCTGGGCGGTGGGCAGCAGGGCGTCGAACGGGACGACCTCCTGGACCAGGCCGTAGGCGAGGGCGTCCTCCGCCGTGAACGTGCGGCCGGACAACAGCAGGTCCATGGCCCGGCCGCGGCCCACGAGGTCGGGCAGCAGGCGGGCGAGGCCGTACTCGGCGATCAGGCCGCGGCGGGCGAACGCCGTGGTGAACTTGGCGCCCGCCGCGGCGAACCGCACGTCCGCCGTGCAGGCGATGACGAACCCGAGGCCCGCGCAGCCGCCGTTGATGGCCGCGACCACGGGCTTGCCGAGGAACGCCGCCGCCTGGACGTTCGCGACCATGCCGTCGTGGCCGCCGCTCGCCTCCGCGGACACGCCCGCGAGCAGGTCGAGGTCGGCGCCGGGGCAGAACGACCTGCCCGCGCCGGTCAGCACGATCGCGCGGACACCCTGGTCCTTTTCGAGGGCGCGCAGCGTCTCGCCGTACGCGACCTCCATCTCGATGTTCATCGCGTTGTGCCGGTCGGGACGGTCGAACGTCACCGTGGTCACCGCGCCGTCGGCCGAGGTCCGTACCCCGTGGTCGGTCATGCCCAACATGCTAAGCGGTTGCTTAGCTCACGTCGAGGTTGCCGACGACATACCGAGCGGTATGCTTGCGGCGCCTGAAGGAACGAAAGGTGACCCGACGATGGCTCGTAGGCCCACCAGCGCGGCGTCCGGTGTGGACGAGCGGCTCCTGGCCGAGGCGACCAGGCTGTTCGCCAAGCAGGGCTTCGACCGCACGTCCGTGCAGGAGATCGTCGAGGCCGCGGGCGTCACCAAGGGCGCGATGTACCACTACTTCGGCTCCAAGGACGACCTGCTGCACGAGATCTACGGCCGGGTCCTGCGCGAGCAGACCGACCGGCTGGAGAAGTTCGCAGCCGGCGAGGCGCCGGTCGCCGAACGGCTGAAAGACGCCGCCGTCGACGTCGTCATCACCACCATCGAGAACCTCGACGACGTGCGGATCTTCTACCAGTCCATGCAACACCTCAGCCCCGCCAAACAGCGGGCGGTACGCGCCGAACGGCGCCGTTACCACGAGCGGTTCCGGGGCATGGTCGAGGAGGGCCAGCGGGACGGCGCGTTCCGCCCGGATGTGCCCGCCGACCTGGTCGTGGACTATTTCTTCGGTGCCGTGCACCACCTCGGCACCTGGTACCGCCGGACCGGGCAGCTGTCCGCCAGCGACATCGCCACGCACTACGCCCACCTGTTGATGGCTTCACTGCAGAAGGAGAACTGATGACTTCGAAGGTCGCGATCGTCACCGGCGCCGCCCGCGGCATCGGGGCGGGCGTCGCCCGCAGGCTCGCCGCCGACGGGTTCGCCGTCGCCCTGCTGGACCTCGACGAGGCGGGCGTCAAGGAAGGCGCCGCCGCCATCACCGCCGACGGTGGCAAGGCGATCGGGCTGAGCGTCGACGTCAGCGACACCGGGCAGGTCGAGGCCGCGGTCAGCCAGGTGGCGCAGGAACTCGGCGCGCCGACGGTGCTGATCAACAACGCCGGCATCACGCGCGACAACCTGCTGTTCAAGATGACCGACGCGGACTGGGACTCGGTCATCGGCGTGCACCTGCGCGGCTCGTTCCTGATGAGCCGGGCGGTCCAGAAGCACATGACCGAGCAGGGCTGGGGCCGGATCGTGAACCTGTCCAGCACCTCCGCGCTGGGCAACCGCGGCCAGGCGAACTACTCCGCGGCCAAGGCGGGCCTGCAGGGCTTCACCAAGACGCTGGCCATCGAGCTGGGCAAGTTCGGTGTCACGGTCAACGCGATCGCCCCCGGGTTCATCGCGACCGACATGACCGCCGCGACCGCCGAGCGGCTGGGCGTGTCGTTCGAGGACATGAAGGCCGGTGCGGCCGCGCAGATCCCGGTCCGCCGGGTCGGCGAGCCGGAGGACATCGCCCACCTCGTGTCGTTCTTCGTCAGCGAGGGCGCGGGCTTCATCTCCGGCCAGGTCGTGTACGCGGCCGGCGGGCCGACGGACTGAAAGGGACAGGGCGCATGCGGGTCTTCAAGGATGTCGACGAGCTGGCCGCGGCCAAGGGCGAGTCGCTGGGCACCGGCGAGTGGCGAGAGGTCACCCAGGACGCGGTGCAGCTGTTCGCCGACGCGACCGGCGATCACCAGTGGATCCACCTGGATGTCGAGCGCGCCAAGGCCGGCCCGTTCGGGTCGACGATCGCGCACGGGTACATGACGCTGTCGCTGATCCCGGTGCTGGCCAAGGACATCTACCGGGTCGAGAACGTCGCCATGGTGGTCAACTACGGCCTGAACAAGGTCCGCTTCCCGTCGCCGGTGAAGGTCGGCTCGCGGGTGCGCGGCACCGCCGAGCTGATGGACATCAGCGACGTGCAGGGCGGCAAGCAGGCGATCACCAAGTTCACCATCGAGATCGAGGGCAGCGACAAGCCCGCGTGCGTCGCCGAGACCGTCAGCCGGATCTACCGATGAGCCTGCCCGGGCTGGACCTCGACAAGCTCGCCGGCCGGCTGGGCGACGGCCCGCTGAGCGCCGAGCTGATCGAAGGCGGCCGGTCGAACCTGACGTACGTGGTCACCGACGGCACGTCGAAGTGGGTGGTCCGCCGCCCGCCGCTCGGTCACGTGCTGCCGACCGCGCACGACATGACGCGCGAGTACCGCGTGATCACCGCGTTGAAGGACACCGCCGTACCGGTGCCCGGCACGTTGTTCCTCTGCGAGGACACCGAAGTGCTCGGAGCGCCGTTCTACGTGATGGAGTTCATGGACGGAATCCCGTACCGCAGCAGGGAAGAACTCGGCCGGCTCGGTCCGGAAAGGACCCGGGCGATCGCGGACTCCCTCGTGGACACTCTCGCGGACCTGCACGCGGTCGACCCCGCGGCGGTGGGACTGGCCGATTTCGGGCGCCCGGAAGGGTTCCTGGAACGGCAGCTGCGGCGGTGGGGCAAGCAGCTCGACGCGTCGCGCAGCCGGGAGATCAACGGCATCGACCGGCTGCACGAGCGGCTGGCCGAGCGGATCCCACGGCCGCAGCGGGCCACGATCGTGCACGGAGACTACCGGCTGGACAACACCTTGGTGCTGGACGACCGGATCAACGCGGTGCTGGACTGGGAGATGTCCACCCTCGGCGACCCGCTCGCCGACATCGGCCTGACCGTCGCGTACGCGACCAGGGAGGCGCCGGACGACTCGGTGATCGCGAACGTCAGCAGCGCGCCGGGGTACCCGAGCGTGGACGAGACGATCGCCCGGTACGGCGCCCGGTCCGGGCTCGATGTGTCCAGCTTGGACTGGTACATCGCGTTCGCGTTCTTCAAGCTCGCGGTGATCACCGAGGGCATCTACTTCCGGTTCAGCCAGGGCAAGACCGTCGGGCAGGGCTTCGAGCTGGTCGGCTCGCTCACCGAACCCGTTGTCGCGCAAGGCAACGCCACGCTCAAGGAGAACTGATGGACTTCGGCTACGACGCGCGCACCCAGGAGCTGGTCAAGCAGCTCAACGACTTCATGGACTCGCATGTGTACCCGGCCGAGCCGGTGTTCGAGCAGCAGCTGGCCGAACGGGACAGCGAGTGGACCACCCCGCCGATCGTCGACGAGCTGAAGGCCGAGGCGCGCAAACGCGGGCTGTGGAACTTCTTCCTGCCCGGCGAGCACGGCGGCGGCCTGACCAACCTGCAGTACGCGCCGCTCGCGGAGATCACCGGCCGCAGCCCGCACCTCGCGCCGACCGCGCTGAACTGCGCCGCCCCGGACACCGGCAACATGGAAGTGCTGTCGATGTTCGGCAACGAGCAGCAGCAGAAGCAGTGGCTGCACCCGTTGCTGGAGGGCGAGATCCGGTCCGCGTTCGCGATGACCGAACCGGACGTCGCCTCGTCGGACGCGCGCAACATCGCCACGCGGATCGACCGCGACGGCAGCGACTTCGTCATCAACGGGCGCAAGTGGTACATCTCGGGCGCGATGAACCCGCGCTGCCAGATCTTCATCGTGATGGGCAAGACCGACCCGGACGGCGAGCCGCACCGCCAGCAGAGCATGGTCCTCGTCCCGCGGGACACCCCCGGGATGACGATCAAGCGCGGCATGCACGTCTTCGGTTACACCGACGGCGACCACGGTGGCCACGCCGAGGTCGAGTTCGACAACGCGCGCGTGCCCGCCGAGAACCTGATCGGTGAACTCGGCGGCGGGTTCGCCATCGCCCAGGCGCGCCTCGGTCCCGGCCGGATCCACCACTGCATGCGGCTGATCGGGATGGCCGAACGCGCGATCGAGCTGATGTGCAAGCGCGCGGTTTCCCGCGTGGCGTTCGGCAAAGCCATTGCGCAGCAAGGCGTTGTGCAGGACTGGATCGCCGAGGCCCGGGTGCGCGTGGAACAGTTGCGCCTGCTCGTCCTCAAGACCGCCTGGCTGATGGACACCGTCGGCAACCAAGGCGCCCACACCGAGATCCAGGCGATCAAGATCTCGACCCCGATCACCGTGGAATGGATCCTCGACAAGGCGATCCAGACCTACGGCGCCGGTGGCGTCAGCCAGGACACTCCGCTGGCCGGGCTTTGGGCGCACGCTCGGACGTTGCGGCTCGCCGATGGGCCGGACGAGGTGCACAAGCGGTCGATGGCTCGGCGTGAGCTGGCCAAGTACCTCTGAGTGCTGTGGGCGGTCCGGGCGGCTTTGCTGCCCGGGCTTGCCTCCGGCCCCCGATTTCCAGCCTACGGCAGGGGTTTCGGGGTTAGGCCAGAGTTGGTTGTGGGGCTGTGGATTGTTCGGTGGGGTGTGGACAGGCTTCGGTTTTGTGATCTTGGGGGCGGGTTCTTGTCGGTGGCCGTCGGTAGGCTGGGAATCGGGGGCCGGAGGCCAAGCGGGTGATGCGTGTGCTGAGGCTCGTCTGCGCCAGGGGCGGGGGTACTGAGCCGGTTCGATCCTGAAGGGACGGACCTGGCGGGAAAGACATTGGTGGTAAAGACCTACCGGGACGGCCCTGGTGGGACAGGTCTAGCGGGACCGGCCTGGTGGGATGGACCTGGCGGGGACAAGCGTGGCGCGATGGCTCCGGTGGGTTGGGCCCGGCGGGACAGGGCTGGTGGGATGGAAATGGCGGGAAGGCTTGGTTGGGACAGGCCTGGCGGGTTGGGCCTGGTGGGTCCGCTTTTGTTTGTGGGCTTGGGGTTTGGCGGCGTGGCTGCCTTCGTGAGCTTCTTGGATGTTGGCCTGGCAAGCGATCCCTGCTTGTTGAGGTAATTCGGGGCGCGGTTCGGTGTCGCTGAACTGGTTGCTGCCGTTGAGCGGCCTCGGAGCAACGATTCGGCGGCATCTGGCCTGTGAGAAGAGTCCGGCTGGTTGGGGTGCGTTGAGTCGCGGTCGGGATGGCCTTGTGGATGTGAGTGCGCTTGATGGGCGTGGGCGGGCGCGTTGGGCTGTGGTTTGAGGACATCGCGGGGCGTCTGGATTGAGTGGCGGTGCCGCGCAGCGGGCGGAGACTTGTGCGCGGCCGTCTGGATCCGAGTGATGGCAACCGGACAGTGTCTAGAGAGGGCTGGTCGACTCGGGCCTGCGCTGTCCCCCACCGAAGCAGCGCCATGGGCTGGTCGGCGAAGTTCGGGAGTACGCCGGATCGGTAGCGGCGCCGGTGGACCGGCTGACTGCGTAAGCCCTTGCGTTCGTGGGGCTTGAGGTCGCGACACCAGACGGCTGGGTGGTGGACTGCGAAGGCCTGCGGGCCGCAGCCGCAGATCGGATCGGGGCGATGGCGGACGGGCGATGGGCTGGTGAGCTCAGGTGCTGGGTGGGCGAGGTGAGGGTCTGCGGTGCATGGGGTGAGGAAACGGCTGCAGCGGGGGCGAGAGAGGGGTTGAGCGTGCCGCAGCGTGGGCAAAGGGGGCTGCGCTGGGTGAGTGAGTGCTTCCGCCGGGGCGAAAATGGGGCTGCGTGGTGAAAGAGGGCTGCGCTAGGTGGAACGAGAGCGCTGTGGTGGGCGGTCTGGGTGGCGGCTTCGCTGCGCGCACCTTGCCTCCGGCCCCCGATTTCCAGCCTGCGAGGGGGTCCGACAGTTTTCGGGGTTGTGGGTGGGGTTGTCCACAGGTGTGGGGCGTGCCGGTGAGCGGAATGTGTCTTGACGATTACCGGATGTCACCCGTAGGTTCGGGACAGCCGCCCTTGTAAACGTTTACATTCGAGGGACGGAGGCATGAATGCGTCCACTCTGGACTATCGCGGCCGCGGTGGCGCTGGTGTTCGCGACGGCGGCACCCGCCGGTGCGGATCCCAACCCCTACAACGATCCCAACCTCGTGTCGATGTTCAACGGCACCTCGCTGGACGGCTGGACCCAGGCCAAGGATGGGCAGTTCACCGTGAAGGGTGGTGCCATTCACGCGAACGGGACCGCGCGCGGCTGGATCTACTACAACAAGCAACAGGCGGGCACGTTCCGGTGGATCTTCCAGGTCCGTCAGGTGAAGGGCAACCACAAGCCCACCGTGCTCATCTGGGGCACGACCGACCCCATCCGCGACGCGCTGTCCGCCATCCAGTTCCAGCCGCCCAACGGCGGCCACTGGGACTACCGCCCGGGCCACAACAACGGCGGCGGCAGCCTCTTCAAACAGTTCTCGCACAAGACCATCGACATCAAGAAGTGGGCCCAGTGCGAGCTGATCGCCAACCAGGCCACCGGTGTCGCCCGGATGGCCTGCTGCCCGCTCCCGGACAAGGCGACCACCTGCAAGGCCGTTGAGGTCCTGCAGTTCACCGACAAGACCGCCGGCCGGGTGGGCCCGATCGCCATCCAGATCCACAACAGCGGCATCAACGACGAGTACAAGGGCCTCTACCTGGAGTCCCCGGTCGTGCTGAAGCCGGACGCGTTCATCACCACGTAGGCCACCCCCGTCCAGCGCACCCCGGGTGGGTGCGCTGGACCTCTTGCTACGTGATGGACAGCGTTGTCATCCGTCCAGGACGACAGCGATGATCCCGGCCAGGTGCGCCAGGCGGGCGACCTCGGCGGCGCGGAACATCGGCCCGCCCGGGCGGCCGACCAGCAGCACCCGGTCCGGCTTGCCCAGCGGCGTCGCCGCCAGCTCCGTGCCCAGCTCCTGCCAGGTCTCCGGCACCCACGACTCCTCGCCGTCCAGCACCGTGGCCTTGGCCAGCGGCATGAACGGCAGCTCGATCTTGGTGATCTGCGGCGCCGCGGCCGACGCGGCCAGCGTGTGCGCACCGCTCGGGTCGGCGGCGACCACCACGGCCCAGCCGGCCCGGATGATCTTCGGCACGCCCTCGGTGAACGTCCGCATGCCCTCGTTCGGCTCGGCCGCGACCTCTTCCACCAGCTCCAGCTCGCGGGGGGTGTCCAGCACCCCCGCGTACGGCCGCACCGCGTCCACCTCGACGCCGTCCACCGACTCCGCGGCGGTGATCAGCATGTCCGGCAGGCGCCCCGACGGCAGCTCCACCACCAGGTCGTCCACGGCGATCCCGCCGCCGCGCTCGACCACGTCCACGCTGAGGATGTCGGCGCCGATCTTGCCGAGCGCGGTCGCCACCGCGCCCAGTGTTCCCGGGGAATCCGGGAGCTGCACCCGGATCAGGAAGGACAAGGCGAACGCCTCCTGCGTCGTGCGCGGAACCCTGCCGTCCGCACCCAGTGCCGACCGCTGATTCTCGCAGACCCCCGGACGCCCCCGAGAGCAGGCGTGGGTCGCGAACTGCGCATCAGCGGATAACCGGTTCGGGAACAGGTGACCCCTCGCCATAGACTCACCAGGTCCCAGACGCAATGTAAACCCCCGGGGGTTCGTGGAGTGCCAACCATCTCCCGTGCAGAGGTAGCGCACCTGGCCAAGCTGGCCAGGCTCGCGGTGACCGACCAGGAACTGGACAAGTTCGCTGGTCAGCTGGATGTGATCCTGGAAGCAGTGGCCAAGGTCACCGAGGTCGCCGCCGAGGACGTGCCGCCCACTTCGCACGCAGTGCCACTGACCAACGTGTTCCGTGAGGACGTGGTGCGCCCGGGGCTGACCCAGCAGCAGGCGCTCTCCGGTGCCCCCGCGGCCGAGGACGGCCGTTTCCGCGTGCCGCGCATCCTGGGAGAGGAACAGTGAGCGAGGACATCATCCGGCTGACCGCGGCCGAGATCGCGGCGAAGATCCAGGCCAAGGAGGTCTCGGCGGTCGAGGTCGCCCGGGCCCACCTGGACCGGATCGCCGCCGTGGACTCCGCGGTCAACGCGTTCCTGCACGTCAGCACCCAGAGCGCGCTCGCCGCGGCCAAGGCCGTGGACGAGGACGTCGCCGCCGGCCGCACGCCCGCGTCGCCGCTGGCCGGGGTGCCGCTGGCGCTCAAGGACGTCGTCACCATGCAGGGCGCGCCCACCACGGTCGGCTCCAAGATGCTCGAGCACTGGCAGCCGCCCTACGACGCCACGATCACCACCCGCATGCTCGAGGCGGGCATCGTGATCCTGGGCAAGACCAACATGGACGAGTTCGCG
>CBIMJO010000102.1:0-13323 GCA_966244135.1 uncultured Actinocrispum sp.
AGCCGACACCGATTTTCACCCCTCAACGGGCGTCCCCACCAGGGACCGAATGACTAGCCCGCCAGCACAGAAGATGGCCCTGCCGCGCGGGCAGGGCCATCACCCTCGCGCGGGGTTCCGCACGAGGGACGATCGCGTTGGCAGATCAGGTGACCAGCGCCTGGACCTTCTTGATCTGGTCCTCCTGCTCCTTGACGATCTTGTTCGCCAGCGCCTTGGTCTCCGCGTGCTGGCCGGACTTGAGCACGTCCTTGGCCATGGTCACGCCGTTCTCCAGGTGCTTGGCCACCATCGGCAGGAAGAGCTTGTCGAACGCGGCGCCCTGGGCGGTCTCGAGCGACTTGATGTCCTTGTCGGTGAGCATCCCCGGCATGTCCATGCCCTTGTGCTCGTCGGCCGACGGCACGGGCACGCCCCAGCCCTTCAGCCAGCCGCTCATCTGCTGGATGTCCCGTTCCTCCGCGCTCATGATCTCCGCGGCCACCACCTTCACCGGCTCGGCGGAGCCGCGCTTGGTGGCCAGGTCGGCGATCTGAATCGTCTGCTTGTGGTGCGGGATCATCATCAGCGAGAACTGCGTGTCAGCCTCGTTGTGTTCGCCTCCCGCCGGCGCCTTGGGCGCCGCCGCGTCGCTGGATCCACACCCAGCAAGCGCCAGTGCGACGACGGCCATCGTCGCTATCAGTCGTGAGCGCATCGACCCTCCATTCCTCCATCTGGGGATACGGACAAATCTCATGTGCGGTTCAACGACTACGCAGAGTTCTTGATCACTACTTTGAGGACTACATTCACAGTAGATCTATAAAGTGACGAAACTAGAAGACGCTCGGACGCGCCGGGGGCTGGCGCACGCGGTTCGGTTCCTAGACGATGTTGTGCTCGGGGCGGATGGACGAGCCGGCGAACCGTTGAGCGTCCAAAGCGGACACATCGATGCCCGGCGTGGTGCCGAGGACGAGATCGCGCAGTACCTCGCCGATCGCCGGGCCGTGCTGGAAGCCGTGCCCGGAAAACCCGGTGGCGTAAAGGAACCGGCTCACCGACGTGGCCTCGCCGACCATCGCGTTGTGGTCCGGGGAGACCTCGTACAGCCCGGCCCAGCCCCGCGCCAGCCCGACCTCCGCGAGCCGGGGCGCGCGCAGCGAAACAGCCTCACCAAGCCGGCCGAGCCAGGAGTCGGACATCTGTGTGTTGTAGCCGAACTCCTCCTCGGGGTCCGACATCCCGATCAGCAACCCCTGGCCCTCCAGGTGGAAGTAGAACGAGCTGCTGAAGTCGATGGTCAACGGCAATCGCGAAGGCAGCCATGAGATGGGGGTGGTGGTCCGGATCTGCCGCCGCAACGGGCGCACAGGCAACGAAACTCCGACCATGTCGCCGACCGCGGACGACCAAGCACCCGCGGTACAGACCACGGTCGACGTCGAGATGAAGCCGGACGACGTGGAGACACCAGTGATCTCACCGCCGGACAAGGAGATTCCCGTGACCGGACAATGCTGCAGGATCCGTGCGCCGAACTGCCGCGCGCCCCGGGCATACCCCTGAACGACAGCCTCCGGCGTGCAGTGGCCATCGTCCGGGGAGTACGCGGCCGCGAGCAACCCGTTGGGAGACACCGGAGGCGACAACTCCACGGCCTCTTCGACCGGCACCATCCGGTTGCCGGTCAGGCCGAGCGAGTTCTGCAAGGCGATGCTCGACGTGAACTCGGCGACGTCCGCCGGATTGTCCAGCAGGAACAGGTATCCGTGCCGGCGCAGGTCGATCTCGCCGCCGGGGCGCGTGCCGAACCGTTCCAACAGCTCCAGGCTCCGGACGCTCAACGCGATGTTGACCGGGTCGGAGAACTGGGTGCGCACACCTCCGGCGGCGCGGCTCGTGCTGCCGGAGCCGAGTGTGTCCCGCTCGGCCAGCAGCACGTCCACACCGGCCTCGGCGAGATGGAACGCGGTGCTCGCGCCCATCACGCCGCCGCCGACCACGACGACGTCGGCTTTCACAGGCGGAAGCCGGGATCCGGGGTCACCGTGGCCACGTCCATCTGGGCCTTCTGCAGCTTGCCGGAGAAGTCCCAGTTCATCGACTGCCAGCGGGTGAACTGGTCGAGCACCCAGATGCCGGACTGCCGGGACCCGTTGCCGGACTTGCCGTTCCCGCCGAACGGCAGGTGTGCCTCGGCGCCGGACGTGGAGTTGTTGACGCTCACCATGCCCGCGCCGATGCCCTGCCGGTAGCGGAACGCGGACGTGGGGCTGGTCGTGTAGATCGACGAGGAAAGCCCGTAGCCGGGCAGGTTCGCCAGCTCGATGGCCTCGTCCAATGTCCGGTACGAGGTGACGCCGACGATCGGGCCGAACGTCTCCTCCAGGAACAGCCGGTCGTCCGGGCGCACCCGGTCGACGATGACCGGGTGGTAGAAGAGTCCGTTCTCGTACGAGCCCACGAAGTTCTTGGCCGGGTTGTCCGCGCTGACCCGGCCGATCGACCCGGAGACCCGGTGGTGGCCGGAGATCCAGTCCAGGTAGCCCTCGAAGGAGACGGCGAACTTCCCGTCCAGCAACGGTCCGAAAAGGACGTCCTGGTCCGGCTGGCCCATCTTGGCGCCGCGCAGCGCTTCGCAGAACCGGCCGAAGAACTCGTCGTGCACCGACTCGTGCACGATCACGGTCCCGAGCGAGGTGCAGCGCTGCCCGGCGGTGCCGAACCCGGAGAACAGCGCGCCCTCGACGGCCAGGTCGAGGTCCGCGTCCTCGGTGACCACCATCGGGTTCTTGCCGCCCAGCTCCAGGCAGGGCGACTGCAGGTGCCGCCCGCACAGCTCGCCGATCCTGGTACCCACCGCGCTCGACCCGGTGAACCCGACCTTGTCGACCAGCCCGGCCGTCAAGGACGCCTCGAGCCCGTCGAAGGTGGCCTGGCCGTCGGCGAACACGAGGTTGAGCACCCCGGCGGGCAGGCCCGCGTGCCAGATCAGCTCGGCGAACGCCTTCGCGCTGGCGGCGGCGTACTCGGCCGGCTTCCACACCACGGCGTTCCCGCAGAGCAGCGCCGGGACGATGTACCAGGACGGCACCGCGACCGGGAAGTTGCCCGCGGTGATCACCGTTGCCACACCGACCGGGACGCGGAAGGTGAACAGCTGCTTGTCCGGCATCTCCGACGGCACGGTCTGCCCGTACAGGCGACGGCCCTCGCCGAGGAAGAAGTCGCAGGTGTCCACGATCTCCTGGACCTCGCCGCGCGCCTCGGCCAGCGGCTTGCCGATCTCGCGGGTGACCAGCCGGGCCAGCGTGTCCGCGTTCGCCTCGACCAGGCGGCCGAGCGCGGCGACGAACTGGCCGCGGACCGGCGCGGGCACGGCGGCCCACTCCTTCTGCGCGCGCCGGGCGGACTCGGCCGCGGCCTTGACCGCGTCCGGGCCGGCCAGCTTCACCGTGGCCACCACGTCATCCAGTTGTGCCGGATTACGGGACAGGTAGTCGGTGCCTTGGGTCCAAGGCTTGCCGTCGATGTTCGATTCGAGCGTCTGCACGGCGCTCACGTTACGTGCTCATCGGCGGTTTCGGGACCGCAGAACCAACGTGCGGACCAATCGCATGCCTTCGTCGAAGGTGATCTTCGGCAGGTAGGCGCGGGTGATGGCGTTGCCGATGCTGGGCAGCGCCGCCGCGTCCGGGTAGCTCATGAACAGCGGGCGGTACTGCGGCTGGAACTTGGCCTTGAACGCCAGCAGCGAGCGGAACCCGTACACCGGCTCCAAAGTCCGGCCGACCAGGTCCAGGAACCGCTGCAGCGGCGGGGTTCGGCCGGCGCGGTCGAGCCGGGCCAGCGGCGCGCCGGACAGGCTGAGGAACTCCATGCCCTCGTCGCGGGCCTGGGTGGCCATCGAGGCGATCAGGAACTCCATCACGCCCGGGAAACCGGCGTGGTCGCGGCGCATGAAGTCCAGTGTCCAACCGACGATCTGCCCGTCCCGGCGCACCGGCAGCCAGCTCGTGACGCCGTGCACGCGCTGTTCGGCGTCCACCGCGACCATGCAGCGGACGTCGTCGTCGGCGAGCTCCTCCAGGCGGCCGAGGGTGAACCCCATCTCCGGCAGGCCCTTGTCGGCCAGCCAGGCCTTGGACAGCGCGGTGATCTGGTCGGCCATCCACTGTGGAGCCTCGCCGAACCGGACGGCCTCGGCGGTGACGCCGAGCGTGCCCGCCTTGTTCAGCGCGGTCCGGACGTCCTGCCACTTCTTTCCCTTGAACTGCAGGTCCGGCAGCGGCAGCACGGTCTCCTCGGCTACCTGCACGGAGCTCCAGGTGGCGGTGGTGAGTTCCTCGCGGAGTTCTTCGCTGACACCGTAGAAGCACGGCGTCCAGCCGTTGTCCGCGCAGAACCGCGAGAACAGCGCCGCTGCTTGGGCGCGCGCTTCCGGTGAGCCGACGGGTTCGCCGGTGGTGAGGGCGACCGCGGCGATGACTCGGTAGGCGATGACGGCGTTTCCGCAGGGCGTGAACCAGTAGTGGTTGCCGCGCCAGGTGATCATGTGCGACATCGAGGTGCCGCCGTGCTCGGTCAGCAGCGCCCGTGCCTTGTTCTGGTCGGCCAGGCGGCTCACCACGTGGGCGCGCATGAACGTCAGCACGCAGCAGGCGATGGCGACCACCCAGAAGATCACGCCGATCCACTGGTGCAGGAACATCGCCACGATCCCGTTGGGCACAACGGAAAGGTCGAACGCGCCCAGGTAGCCCGGGGGAGCGAACCGGGTCGGCAGGTCGGCCAGGAGGTGCGCGAAGTCCGGCGAGTGCTCGAACTGGCCGCGAGCCATGTTCCCGACCACGACGTACATTCCCGCGCAGAGCACGAAGGTCAGCCCGACCGTTATGGCCAGCTTGCGGTACACGCCCGGCGGCGCCTGGACGTCGAACCGGTGTTTCGTGAAGGCCAGCAAAACCAGCACCAGCAACGGTTGCAGCAGTGAAGCGCCGGTCTGGATCCAGTCCTGCGGGGTCATCGGCGCGGGTTCGCTGAGGTAGGACACCAGCAGCGCGATGCCCAGGCCGGTCAGGGCGATGTTCAGGCCGGTCGCGCCCCACCAGGCGAACCGGCGCCCGCGGCGCAGGCCCTCGGCCATCACCAGCAGGAGCAGCGCGGGGAGGATGGACATGAACGCGGGCCCGAGCCCGGCCAGGCGCAGCGCCACTCTCGCGTGCTGGCAGTCCAGGGCCATGGTCGGGTCGGCACAGAGTTCGTCCACATCGGACGGATCCGGCTGCTCGCCGACGAGCAGGAACTGCAGGACGTTCAACGGCCCGTTCGCGGTCTGCGAAGCGGTGGCCACCAACGGCCCGATCGCCGACATTGCCACGCTCATCGCCACCAGCAGGCGGGACTCGATCCGGGACGGCGCGCTGTCCGGCGGGCGCTGGCTGCGGCCGAGCATCAACGGTCCCAGCGCGAGCCCGGTCAGCCCGGCGAACACCCGGACCATGTCGGCCAGGTTCCCGGCGTACAGGGCCAGCATGATCATCGTGAGCACGAGGGTGAGCCGCACTCGCCTGCGCCACAACGCGGGCAGCTGTCCGCTGGCGGCGAGCGCGGTGCCGAACGCGGCGCCGGAGGGGCTGACGGCCACAGTGGACATCAAGTCCGTCGTCCACCAGTCGCCGATCGCCGCGCCACCGGTCACGAGCCCGACCGCAAGCACGGACCCGAAGACGTGGGTCGCGAAGAACACCGACAGCATCCGGCCGGTGCCCATCTTCCGTTCGGCCAGCCCGCATCCAAGGGCGACGACGAGCGTCACGCCGATGTACTTGGCCAGGTCCGCGGAGAAGAAGACGGACGTGACCAGCGTCCACCACTTGCCCTGCGCGATCTGTTCGCCGCCAAGGCCGACCCGGTCGAGCACGTCGTCGTGCGGCCCGAACCCGGTCGCGGCGCCCAGGACCCAGAACGTCACGACCATGACGATCGTGCCGGGGTTCTTCTGGAGCAACGATTTCACGCCTTCACCAGCCCCAGCCGGGTGGCCAGCCAGTCGAGCGAGGCCTCCATGCCGCCGGCCCAGCCCTGCCAGTTGTGGTTGCCCGGCACCTCAAGCCACCTCACGTCGAGTCCGTTGTGTTTGCACTGGTCGAAGACCTTGCGCTGCTGCGGCATGTACTCGTGGTCGGCCGTGCCGACCGTGATCACACCCGCGCTGCCGGGGAACTTCCTGGCGGCCAACAGGTCCGCCGGGTTGTTGCGGTGGAAGGCGGCCTCGTCCCCGCCGAAGATCTCCTTGACCGTCCGGGCCCGGGAGCCCAGCGTCGGCTCGACCTGGCCGGAGAAGTTCAAAAAGGACGGATAGACCTCCGGGTGACGCAGGGCGAGTTGCAACGAGCACGTACCACCATAGGAGTACCCGCCGACCGCCCAGTGCTTGGGGTCCGGGTCGACCTGGAGGTTGTGCCGGATCCACTCGGGCACGTCCTGCGCCAGGTAGGTCTCGCTGTTGCCCTGCTTGCCATCCACGCACAACGGGTTGCTCAACGGCCCGCCGGTGGAGTCGGGCATCACCACGACCGGCGCCATTCCCCGGTGGGAGGCGGCATAGCGGTCCATCATCGCGGCGATCTGGCCGCCGTTGATCCAGTCCACCGGGCCGCCCGGCTCACCGTGCAGCAACACCACAACCGGCAGCAGCGGCCGCGGATTCGCCTGGTACGCGGGCGGAAGGTAGACGTACGCATTGCGGGTGGTGGGGAACTTGGACTTCGGCGACGGGATCGGTACCTGGGTCACCGCGCCCTGCTTGGGAACCACGACCGGCGGCTGGTTCGTCGCCGCGGGCGGGACCGAAGTGGACAGACTCGCGAACGCGATCTCGTTGGCGGGTGGCAGACCCAGGGCCGCGCGCATGCTGGGGTAGTAGCCGTAGAACGCGTTGACCTTCATCGACGCGGTCGCGACCACGAGCAGCACCGCGATCACAATGGACCCGCGCCGCAGCCACCCGCGCGTGCGCATGCCCGCGATGGCCAGTCCCAGGCCGAAAATCCCCACGCCGACCCAGAACACCACCCGCAGCGGCACCGCGTCCGGGAACGGCTGCCAGACGTCCTCCACCAGCCACGCGATCAACGCCGTCAGCAGCACACTGACCCCGCCGACGAACGGCACCACCCGCAGCCACCAGCGCCGGTCCAGCCGCGCGAAGCGTCCGAGACCTCGTGCCTGGTTCCGGTTGTTGGCACGCCCGAAACCGCTCACGAGCAGCGTGGCGCCGGCGACGGCCCCAAGCGCGGTGAGTACCGCGGGCAGCGGGCCGTGCACCAGCTCCCAGTCCAACCATCCGTCCACGTGTTCCCCTGTTTTCCCCCGACCTTCGTCACTGGAAGGACGTCACAGGGGGTGCCGGCGTTGCTTCTAGACCGTTGACCTGGGGCGATTCAACGTGTAGTCGGCCATGTCGACCTGGCGGGTGCGGCGGTCGTACTCCGACACCAGGCCCGGCCAGTTGGTCACCACCCGGCCGCTCTCGTTGCGGTACCAGTTGCCGCAGCTCGTCCACACGCTCCCGGCCAGGCGGCGCTGGACCTCCGCGTCGAACCGGTCCGCGACCTCGGGCTTGACGTCCACAGAGGACCCCCGGGTGAGCTTTGCGACCAGCTGGGTGATGTAGCGGGCCTGGCGTTCGAGCATGTAGATGATCGACCCGGCGCCGAGGTTGGTGTTCGGCCCGTACATCAGGAACATGTTGGGAAAACCCGGAACCGTGATGCCCAGGTAGGCCTTGGCGCCGCCGGCCCAGGCCTCGGTGTGCAGGTCCTGGCCGTTGCTGCCGCGCACGGTCATCGGCGCCAGCATGTCCATGGTGCTGAAACCGGTTCCGTAGATGATCGTGTCGACCTCGTGGTGCGTGCCGTCGGCGGTACGGATGCCGGTCGGCGTGATCTCGGTGATCTTCTCGGTCTCGAGGTGGACGTTCGGTTTGGTCAGCGCGGGGTAGTAGTCGTTGGCGAACAACACTCGTTTGCACCCGGCCGGGTAGTCCGGGGTGAGCTTGGCGCGCAGCCTCCGGTCGCGGACCTGCAGCCGCAGCAAGGTGAGCGCGACCCGCTCGAACACGGCGGCGACCGGGCGGGTGCCGGTCCAGCCCTTGGTCATCACCTCGCAGAGCGTCCAGATCGACAGCCGCCCGGCCAGCTGCGCGGGCGGGAAGAGCCGGAACAGCTCGTGGTGCCAGCGGCGGTAGGTCCGGTCCGGTTTGGGCAGCAGGTAGGGCGCGGTGCGCTGGAACACGGTGAGGTTCTTGACGATCGGCTGGATCCGCGGCACGAACTGGATCGCGCTCGCGCCGGTGCCGATCACCGCCACCCGCCGGCCGGTCAGGTCGTGGTCGTGGTCCCACTGCGCCGAATGAAAACTGTGTCCCTGAAAGGTGTCCGCGCCCGGGATGCCGGGCCGCGCGGGCCGGTTGAGCTGGCCCACCGCGGAGACGAGCGCATCGAACTCGAACGTCTCACCGCCGGCGGTGCCGACCGTCCAAGTCGCGGCCGAGTCGTCGAAGACCGCGCTGGTGACCTCGGTGCCGAACCGGATGTGGTCGGCCACGCCGTACTTCTTGGCGGTGTCCTTCATGTACTCGTGGATGTCGGCCTGCAGCGAGAACCGGCGCGGCCAGGTGGTGTGCGGCTCGTAGGAGAACGAGTAGAGCGGCGACGGGATGTCGCAGCCCGCGCCCGGATACGTGTTCTCCCGCCAGGTTCCGCCGAGGTCCGCCGCCTTCTCGAACAGGGTGCAGTCCCTGATCCCGGCCCGCTGCAGCTCGATCGCGACGGCCAGCCCGCCGAACCCGGTCCCGATGATCCCCACGCGCATCCAGTGAACCTAGCTCGGGAACCGGGGGAGGGTAAGGGTCGCGGCGGCGGTGGCGAGCCACGAGATCAGATCGGTGATCGGGATGTTCTCGCGCCAGCGTTCGGCCTCGCCGCGCAGGACCAGCTCGGCCGGGCCGGGTTCGACGGCGGTCAGGCGCAGGCCGCGGGGCAGGTCGGGGACCTCGACGACGGTCGGCTGCATCCGCCGGACCGCGCTGAACCGCATTCCGGCCGCCTGGAGCACCTGTGGCGCGAGGATCAGCCCCGCTGCCGGGTCGAGGGTCGGTTCGACCTCCAGGTGGCCCCAGGAGGGGTGCCTGGCCCAGCGCAGGCGCACGACGCTGTCCTCGCCGATGTCCACGGCCAGGTTCGGCTGCAGCTCGGCGACCTTCGCGCGGACCACCTCGGCCGACACGGTGATCTCCAGGTCCACCGACCCGGCCACGACGCTCGGCACCGGCAGCGACTGGATCCGGACGTTCCCGCACGTGATCGCCAGCCGGGACAGCGGCGCGGCCGGCCACGTCACGTCCTCGGCCACGATCCGGACGTGCGGCACCTGACCCAGCGCGAGGCCCACGGTGTCCAGTTCGGTGTCCAGCTCGACCGGGGTCAGCTCGACGTCCGCGTCGCCGACCCGCATGGTCAGCCGCCTGCCGATCACCCGATCACCTGCGGCCCGTACGGCCATCTGGAGTACGGCCGCAGGGCTGTTCGCCAGGCCGGGCAGCAGCGCCTTGCCCATCGTGAACAGGCCTTCGAGCCAGGGCTGGCTCACTCGTTCTCGTCCGCGTCCCTGGCCTTCGCCGGGTGCGGGCGCACCGGGACGACGCCCGAGGCCAGGTCAAGCGGGCCGTGGTCGAACCGCTCGCCGGTGCCGTCGTCGTCCTCGCTCTCCTTGCGCAGCTTCTGCGCACCGAAAAGCTCACCGAACTGTCCCATCGCACTACGGTAGCGCGAGGACCCGGCGGGGTACCCCGGCCGAATGGACCGGAGGGACGAGGTGGAGCGCGCTCAGGCGGGCGCGCGTGAACTGGTGCAGGTGGCCAGGGAGGGCGACACGCAGGCCGTGTTCGAGGTCTTACGCGGGCTGACCGAGGACGCCGTGGACGCCCGCGAGATCGTCGGGCAACTGGTCGCCGCATCCGCGCAGATGATGCTGCTGCGCGTCGGCAAGGCCCCCGAGGACGTCACCTACGCGGTCGACCTGCGCGACGACGAGGAGTTCGCCGTCCCGATCGACGAGCTGACCCCACCGCTGCGCGCGACCGTCCGGGCCCTGCTGGCCGAGCTGAACGGCCGTCCCGAGGAAGCGCGGTTCCAGCTCGAACTCGCGCTGTGCGAGCAGGCCGTGCAGACCACTCTCGATGTGGTCGTGCACTGCCTGCTCTGGACGATCGGGCTGCTGGAATGGTGTGAGGAGCAGGAACGGCCCGCTCCGGAATGGCTCGCCGCGCGCCGTTGTGCGTGAGATGTGCGTCGAGATTATGCGCGAAACGCCCACCCATTCATCGCATTTCTTTGTGACGAAATGCTGAACCGGCGCGGCCTGTTGAGTGAATTGCCTTGTCCGTTCTTGGACAAACGTGCATGATGATCAACCGTGGACGCTCCGAGGAGTTTCACGTTACGCCGGTGCCCGGTGTGCCGGCACCGGCCGGACGGCCCGTATGAGCATGAGGACATGCTGGCCGACCTGACCGTGGTCTGGTGGGTAATAGCCCACGGACGTATTCGGCGCACTCGATACTGCGTGAAGTGCGCTCCCGGAAATGTGCTCACGTCAATCGACTGCGCGCACTGCGGCGACGGCCCGGTGGTGGTCGTGAAGACGGACCCGGCCAGCGCGCACGCGGTCCTGCGCACGGCGCTGACCACGTCCGGCTGGATCACCACACCGGCCGGCGAATGGCTCTGCGCGGAATGTCAGGCCGGCGGCTGAGCGGGCGGCGGCGGGGTCTGCGGGTTCACCTTCCGCACGACGTTCTGGATCTGCGCGTGGTACTTGCCCTTGGTCTGTTTGTCCACGAACCGGCCGGCGTTCTCGGCCATCCGGCCGACCTTCTCCGGATTCTTGCGGGCGTAGCGGCGGGCGGCCTCCGCGGCGCCGGCCAGCACGGCCACCTTGCGAAACAGTTTCGCCATGACAAGGAAACCTTTCTTCGAGTCGGCGTCACTCTGCTCAACGTCCCGGGTACCCGGATGAGTTCCCCCCGAATCGCCCATTCAGCGCAGCGCGTGGCAGGATGACCGGGGGCCGAAAGGGGAGGGGACCGGGGTATGGCCGAGTCGTTCGCCGCGCTGCAAGACGAGTTCCTCAGGATCACCGGCGAGGTGGTCTGGTGTTCGGTGACCACGGTCGGCGAGCACGGTCATCCGCGGTCGCGGATCCTGCACCCGATCTGGGAGGTGCTCGACGGGCGCCCGGTCGCCTGGGTGGTCACCGGCCGCACCCCCGTCAAGACCCGCCACCTGGCCGCGAACCCCAACGTCGCCGTGTCCTACTGGAGCCCGTCCCAGCAGGTCGTGCTGGCCGAGTGCGTGGCCTCGTGGGTCGAGGACCTCGAGACCAAGCGGCACATCTACGACCTGTTCAACTCGACGCCGCCGCCCCTGGGCTACGACGTGACGTGGGCCGGCGGGCCGGACAGCGACATCTTCACGCCGTTGCGCCTGGACGCCACCCGGGTGCAGGTGTTCGACGGCACCGGCTTCCCGCGGGACTTCACACCGCGCACAGCCCGTATCTGACAGTCTTTTGAGCCGGAAGGCCCTGCCGTCGCGCTTCAAGATCGGTAACAATGTCGGGCGGCGGCAGATTGTCAATGGTGTGAGGCATCAAGGGGGACGAGTGGGCAGGCTGGTGCGTTCGGGCGGCTGGCGAGGTGCCCTGGTGCGCAGGATCGTGCTCGCGGCGCTGAGTGCGCTGGTCGCGGGCCTGATCACGGCCGCGCCCACCGGTGCCGACGAAGGCAGTGAGCCGCCGACCACGGTCGCGGGCCTGCTCGGCCACTACTACGACCTGTCCAACCAGGCCGAGCGCGTCAACGAGGACCTGCTGCGGTTCCAGGAGGACCTGGAGACCAAGAAGGCCACGTCCGCCACGGCTACGCAGCGTGCCGACGCCGCCCGGGCCGCCGCCGACGCCGCCCGCGGCCGGGTCACCCAGGCGCAGGACGACAAGGCGCGGGTGGACACCCTGCTGGTCGGCGGGGGCGACCTGAACGCCATGTCGGCGTTCCTGACCAGCAACAGCAAGGACGACGTCGTCACCAAGATGCAGGCGGCCAGCATCGCCTCGCAGCTGTCCGGCGCGGCCGCCCAGCAGGGCCGGCTGGCGATCGCGGACGCCGAGAAGGCCGCCAGGGACGCCACCGCGGCGCAGATCGAGGCCCGCAAGGCCGAGGCGACCGCCCAGGCGGGCGCCGACCAGGTGTTACGCCGCCGGGACGAGCTGACCAGGCAGATCACCGAGGTGCGGGCCGCGCTGGACCGGCTCACCCCCGAGCAGAAGGCGATCCTGGCCGACCCGGGCGACAGCGGCGCCGGTGTGGTCCTGCCGAAGGGCAACCTGGGCGCGGTCGTGCAGTTCGCGCTCGCGCAGAAGGGCAAGCCGTACCTGTGGGGCGGCACCGGGCCGGCCGCGTTCGACTGCTCCGGGCTGATGCAGACCGCCTACCGGCAGGCCGGGCTGAACATCCCCCGGGTGTCGATCGACCAGTCGCAGTTCGGCCAGGTGGTCAGCCGAGCCAACGTGCGGGCCGGGGACATGATCTTCTACTACAACCCGGTCCACCACGTGGCGATGGCGATCGACGGCAACCGCGCGATCCACGCGCCGACCGTCGGCCAGAACATCCGGATCGCCCCGATCGACTCGATCGGCCCGATTACGGTGATTCGCCGCGTTATGAACTGAATCAACCGGTTGCTCAGGCGTTTTCGCTGTCGGGCTAAGGTTTGCCGAATCTTCTTTGAACCGTCCGCGCGCGGTTGCGCGTATTGGCGGTAAGGGGAAGCAATCGACAGCTGAGGACGATATGAGCGACGACGGCCAAATGCGCACGGCCGAGGGCAAATCGCGGTGGCGGGTGATCGCCGGGCGTGTGCTCACGGTGCTGGCGTTCCTGCTCCTGCTGTACGCGATGGTCACGCCGAACCAGTTGAGCAAGCTCTCGCCGTGGGCGTTCCTGCGGATCCCGGTGGAGGCGCTGATCGGCGTCGCGCTCGTGCTGGTCCTGCCGCCGCGGCCGCGCAGGATCGTGGCCATTGTGGGCGGTGTGCTGCTCGGTCTGGTGGCCATCCTCAAGGCCTTCGACTTCGGCTTCTACTCGGCGTTCGACCGCGGCTTCGATCCCATGTACGACTGGGACTTCCTCGGCCCGGCGGTGAGCATCGTCCGGGAGGGTTTCGGGCAGACCGGTGCGATCATCGCGGTGGTTCTCGCCGTGCTGGTCGCGGT
>CBIMJO010000103.1:0-13232 GCA_966244135.1 uncultured Actinocrispum sp.
GGGCTCGGGTACATCACCGGCAGCTTCATGACCGGTGAACGGCTGTGGACCAGCATCGGCCTGCTCTGCGTGGTGGCCGGGATCGGGCTGGTGATCTTCGGTCTGCGCCGCCCCAAGGCGCCCTGAGGTCTGTTAGATTCGGCTGTACCGGCAAAGGTCCGACCTTTGTTCCGTCGCCCGCAACGACAGGCTATTTCGGCATGTCCAAGGAGCGACAGTGTTCAGACGTTTGGCCCTGGCCGCGTTACTGGTGTTATCCCTGACGACAGTTGTGGCGCCGCAGGCGAGTGCGGAGCTGACCAGCCCGCGCCAGCAATGGCTGCGTGAATCCGCGAACGGGCTGTTCCTGCACTGGGGTGAGCGCACGGCCCCGGCGCACACCGACTGTGCCGCATGGGAGAAGGACGTCACCGACGGCGGCTGGACCCCGCAGTACTGGATCGACGAGGCGCTCAAGCTGCACGCGCAGTACGTTGTGCTGGCGTCGTTCCACAGCCGCCTCGGCTACGCGCGGGCGTGGCCGTCGCAGATCCCCGGCAGCTGCTCGACCAGGCGGGACTTCCTCGGCGAGCTGATCAAGGCCGGGGACGCCCGGGGCGTCAAGGTCATCCTCTACATGACCGACGACCCGCAGTGGTACTGGGAGGGGCTCCCGGCCGGCAGCAGCTGGTTCGACTCGGCGGCCTACTCGGCGTACAAGGGCAAGTCCGTCGACCTGAGCACCCGCCCGGGGTTCGGTGAGTTCAGCTACGACAACTTCGTCGAGGTCATGCACAACTACCCGGGCCTGGCCGGGTTCTGGATCGACAACGACAACGCCTACTGGGAGCAGAACGGCCTCTACGAACGGATCCGGCAGGAGCGCCCGTCCTGGACACTCAGCAACAACAACGAGGACACCCCGATCATGGACATGGTCAGCCATGAGCAGAAGGTCGGGATGACCCCCGCGTACGACTACCCGCAGGCCGTGCTCACCCCGCAGCCGCGGATGACCGAGGGCGAGTGGAAGCTGCCGACCAAGGGCGCCTGGTGGTTCGACGGCAGTGACTCCGATGTGGACTATCCGGTGACCATGGGCCGGATGGTCGCCAACGCGGGCTCCTCGGTCCGCTCGCTGATGGCCGAGACCGCGATGGTGAACGGGAGGTTCCCGGCCAAGCAGGAGGCGTTCAACAACTTCGCGTCGTCCTATCTGGACCAGATCTGGGACACCATCCACGGCGTTGAAGGCGGTGGCTACCTCTATGGCGGTCTGACCCCCGGCTTCTGGAACGACGGCGCCCACGGCGTGATCACAATGAAGACGCCAGACCTGCAATACGTGCACGTCCTGACCAAACCGGCCACCGCCTCGCAGATCGTCCTGCGCGACAACGGCTACCGAGTCCGGGCCGTGCACGACTACCGGACCGGTGAGAGCAAACCGTTCAGCCAGGCCAACGGCTACCTGACGATCAACGGCATCACCCAGTGGGACACCTACGACACGGTGTTCCGGGTCGACACCGAAGGTCAGGTCCCGTCCTATCAGGCCACCGCGACGGCCACCGCGTCCGCGAGCGGCCACGCGGCGAGCGGACTGTCCGATCAGGACTATCTGACATACTGGGACAGCAACAAAACCCTGCCCGTCTCGGTGACCCTTGACCTCGGCGCGGCCAAGAACGTCAAGTACCTGGCGGCCAACCAGCGAGAATGGTCCCCGACCTACAACCGCAGCAGCTTCGGCCGTCCCGAGGACTCCGCGCGCATCAAGGACTACAGCGTGGAAGTCAGCACCGACGGAACGACGTGGACCACCGCCAAGACCGGCGTCATGCCCAGCGCCAGGGCGGTTCAGTACGTGGACCTGCCCGCCGGAACCATAGCCCGCTATGTCCGGCTGAACGTGGCGACCACGTGGGCCGCGGCCAACGCGCCGAACTATTACCAGCGCCTGCAGATCGACGAACTCTGGACCGGCGGCGAATACGCGACCCCAGCCACATCGCCGGGGATCACGGTCGACCGGGCCATCCCCGTTGGCGATCTCAAGATGCTACCGGTGTTCTCGCGAACCAGCGGTGATCACGTGCTGTCCGTGGTCGGCGCGGCCGACGGCACGAAGTCCTTCAGCGTCAGTGTGAACGGTGAGGCACCGCAAACAGTCAAGATGACCGGCTGGAGTTCGTCGGCGCCGCAGATCGCGCGCTCGATACCGGCACACCTGCACGCGGGACTCAACATCGTTACGGTGCAAGGAACCGGCACACTCGACAGCATCGTGGTGCGGTAGCACCCGGGAGGCGGTGTGCGCCGCCGCGCACACCGCCTCCCGAGCCGGTCAGCCGCCGGTGCGGGCCAGCTGTTCGTTCATGATCAGGAAGGCGCCCAGGCCGTGGAAGTCGTTGGTCTTGCGGGCGCGCTTCAGGTAGTAGCTCTGGTCGCCGACGTTCGTGCCCTCGCAGATGTCCGTCACGTTCGTGCGGCCGTCCGAGCCCAGTGAGATCTTCGCCAGTACGCCCTGATAGCCTTTGCTGGCAACGGCTTTGTAGCTCGGATCGAGGTAGCCGCGCTCGACACCGCGCGACAGCATGAACGTGTACATCGCCGAACACGAGGTCTCCAGCCAGTTCCCGGAGGTCGTGCCCTTGTCCACCAGCTGCCACCAGCGGCCGGGGGCCGGGTCCTGGAACCGCTGGTAGCCGGTCGCCAGGTGCTTGACGATGTCGATCAGGTTCTGCCGGCGCGGGTGGTCCGCGGGCAGCACCTCGAGCACGTCGATGGTGGCCATGCCGAACCAGCCGATCGCACGGCCCCAGTGGAACTTCGAGTGGTGCCCGGTGCCGGACGCCCAGGACTCCGACCCGTCGGCGTCATAGGCATGCCATATCAGGCCATCGTCCGACTTGAGGTGGCTGAAGTAGGTGACCAGGTTCTTGGTGGCCTCGTCGAACCCGTAAGGCTCGTTGTACGCCTTGGCGTAGTCGGCGATGAACGGCTGTGCCATGTAGACACCGTCGCCCCACAACTGGCCGACTTTGCTGGTGGCGTGGTACATCCCGCCGTCGGAGGTGCGCGGGTAGGACGGAAAACGCTTGCGCAGCTTGTCCGCGGCCTTCTTGTACCGGTCCTGGCCGGTCTCGCGGTGCAGGATCGGCATCAGCTGCATGGACCGCATCGAGTCCAGGTTGTTGAAGCTGTTGCTGATGTTCCCGCTGGAGTCGACGAACCGGTCCGCCCAGGACTTGATGTAGTCGAAGTAGGACTTCGTCCCGGTCCGCTTGTACACAAGGTACTGTCCATAGAGGTACAGTCCGATCGTGTAGCCCCAGCCGCCGATGCTGGACGGCGACGATCGGGCCATTGTGGACCTGACCACCTCGAGCGACCAGTCCGTGGCAGCGGCCTCCGGCATCGGAGCGGCCTGGGAGGTGCTGGAGAGCAGGGGAATCGAGGCCACCGCGCCGGCACTGCCGAGCAGCATGGACCTCCGGGTGAGACGGGACATACTCCGGCCCCTTCAGGGAAAAATGAGCAGGGTCAACTGATGCGCACGTTGCGGAGCTCGACACCGTCGGCGTTGACGACCGTGTTCGGCTCCGCGATCCCGGTGAAGTCCCCATTGGACACGGTCACGCCGCGGATGTGGCTCTGTGGCAGGCCTTCCACGTGCACCGCTTTACGGCCGCCGGCGATGGTGATGCCGTCGACCGTCAGGTCATGGACGTCCGGGTAGTACGAACCGGTCCCGCCGCCGTTGTAGTACAGGCTCAAGAACAGGATCTCGCGCTCCACGTTGCGGCCGTTGATGTTGCGCAGGTGGACGTCGCGGACGAAGCCGCCGCGGTCGGAGTTCGTCTTGAGGTACAGGGCGTGCTTGATGGGGTAGCGCCCCGGGAAGTCGGGCGAGTTGATCTCGCAGTCCCGGGTGAACACGGTGTGCACACCCCCGGACATCTCGGAGCCGATGGTGATCCCGCCCCACCGGCCCGAGAACTTGCAGCGTTCGACCACCACGTAGGAGGTCGGGATGCCGATCCGCCGCCCGTCGGCATCCCGACCAGATTTGAGGACGACACAGTCGTCATTGGTGTTGAACCGGCAGTTGATGACGTGCGCGTAGGTGGTCGAGTCCAGATCCACGCCATCGCCCTGCGAGTTCGTGCTGTAGACGGTGATGTTCCGGACGGTGACATTGGTGCAGAACACCGGATGCAACGTCCACATCGCCGGATTCTTCAGGAAAACGCCCTCGAACAACAGGTTCTGGCAGTCCACGAACTGGATCATGTTGGGGCGCATGCGTTTGCCCTCGCCCATGATCCGCTGTTGCACAGGGACGTTGTCCTCGCCCATCTTGCGCAGCTCCGGCGTCGACCCGGCGCCCCAGCCCGGCCAGGGACCGTTCGGCGCGTCGCCGTCGATGGTCCCCGTACCGGTGATCGCCATGTCGCGCTGTTGGTACGCGTAGATGAACGCCTGATAGTTGTAGCAGAGAGTGCCTTCCCAGCGCACTAGTACGAGGGGAAGAAAATCCTTGGGGTCGTTCGAGAACTTGATGGTGGCGCCCTCGGCGACGTGAAGCTCCACACCGGACAGCATGCGGATGCCGCCGGTGAGGTAGGTGCCCGCGGGCACGTTCACCCGCCCGCCGCCGGCCCGGTTGCATGCCTCGATCGCGTCCCGGAAAGCGTTGGTGTTCTTGGTGTGCCCGTCACCGACGGCTCCGTACGCGGTGATGTCGAAGACACGCGGCGGGAACGTCGGAGGCACGATCCTGGCCAGGATCTGAGGTACTCGTCTCCACTGGTCTGGCGGCCCTGCATCGGCCGCCGCCGGAGCGACGCCACCCGCGAGCAGACCGCCGGCGACGAGAGCGGCGCCTCGCAAGGCGTCTCGTCGCGTGTGCGTGCTGGTCACGGCTGTATCCCTCCGAACGGCGCTGGCGAAGGTCGGTTAACCCTGCTGCAATGTAACCCAGCGAAAACGATTACATACATAGGGTCTACTCCATCCGGGAGGGGCTCGTCAAGAAATGCTCCGACCTTTTGTGCGATCTGAACCCATAAAGCGGTCAATGTTCCTACCAGCGGGAACAGACCTCCGAGGTCGAGTCTTGACGCGGGCCGACCGGGGCGGGTAGACCCTTGCCCGGGATGCCGCCGCGCCCAGGCCCCATGAAAACCCCTGCTATGGGAGGCCCGAGTGTCGCGCAGAGGGATCGTAGGCCTCTTGGCCGCATTGGTGACGGTGGCCGGCCTAATGGCCGTGCCGACCGCGTCCGCCGAACTGCAGAACCCGCGTCAGGACTGGTTGCGGGCCTCGCAGGCCGGCTTGTTCCTGCACTGGGGCATGCGCACGTCGCCCAGTCACACCAGCTGTTCCAGCTGGGAGAACGACGTGACCAACGGTGGCTGGACCCCGCAGTACTGGGTCACCGAAGCCAAGAAGCTGCACGCTCAGTACCTCGTCTTCGCCTCGTTCCACAGCCGTCTCGGCTATGCGAGGGCTTATCCGTCCAAAATCCCGGGAAGTTGCGCCACGAAACGGGACTTCCTCGGCGAGACCATTAAGGCCGCGGGTGCCGCCGGCCTGCACGTGTTGGTGTACATGACCGACGACCCCCAGTGGCACGACGAGGGCGGCCATGAGTGGCTCGACTCCTCGGCGTACTCCAGCTACAAGGGACACAGCGTCAACCTGACCACAAGGGACGGGTTCGGCGAGTTCAGCTACGACAACTTCGTCGAGGTCATGCAGCGCTACCCGAAGTCGGACTATCCGGCGCTGTCCGGGTTCTGGATCGACAACGACAACGCCTACTGGGAGTCGCACAACCTCTACCAGCGAGTCCAGCAGGACCGCCCGGAGTTCCTGCTGAGCAACAACAACGAAGACACGCCGATCATGGACACCATCTCCAACGAGCAGAAGACCGGCATGTCACCCAGCTATGACTACCCGCAAGCGGTCTACACTGCCGCGCCACGGCTGATCGAGGCCTGCTACAAGCTGCCAAGCTCGGGTGCGTGGTGGTACGACGGCTCGAACTCCTCCGTGGACTACAAGCTCAACATCGGCCGGTACATCTCGAACTCCGGCTCCTCGGTGAAGTCCAACATGGCCGAGACGGCGATGGTGAACGGGAAGTTCCCGTCCAACCAGGAGGCGTACAACAACTTCCTGAACGGGTACCTGAACCAGATCTGGGAGTCCTTGGACGGCACCGAGGGCGGCGGGTACATGTACGGCGGCATGCAGCCGGGCTTCTGGAACGACGGCGCGCACGGCATGATCACCGTCAAGAAGGACAACCCGAACCTGCAGTACATCCACGTCCTCACCAAGCCTTCCGGCAGCACGCTGAAGATCCGGGACAACGGCTACAAGATCACGAAGGTGACCAACCTCCGCACCGGGGCCTCCGTGGCGTTCTCCCAGGGCGGCGGGTCGCTGACGTTGACCGGTCTGTCCACCTGGGACCAGTACGACACCGTGTTCAAGGTCGAAGCCAGTGGGCGGGAAGGGATCTACACGTCCGGCGTGACCATGAGCGCGAGCGCGTCGGCGTCCGGGCACGCCGCGGCGGCCGCCAATGACAACGACTATCTGACCTACTGGGACTCCAACAAGACGACGCCGGTGTCGTTGCGCTGGGATCTCGGCTCGGCCAAACGGATCCAGTACCTCGGCATCAACCAGCGTGAGGACTCGGTGTCCTACGCGAGGTCCTCCTCGGAGCAGTCGGCGAGGATCAAGGAATACCGTGTCTACGTCAGCAGCGATGGCACGAACTGGGGTTCACCGATCAAGACGGGAACTCTGCCAAGCCATCGCGGTGTCCAGTTCATCGACCTGCCAGTGACAACGGCCCGGCATGTCCGCCTGGAGGTCGTGAACACCTATGCGGCGTCGAGCGACGGCACGCGCTACAAGCGTTTGCGGATCGACGAGGCGTGGGTTGGTTCGGACTACGCGGCTTCTGGCGGCGGTAACCCCGACCCGGAGCCCAACCGCTACGAAGCCGAGAACGCGGTGATCTCCAACGGTGTCGTCGAGTCCAACCACGCGGGCTTCAGTGGAACCGGCTTTGTCAACTACACCAACGCGGTCGGCGGCTACGTCGAGTGGACGGTCAATGTGGACACTGCCGGTCCGCACACCCTGAAGTTCGGCTACGCCAACGGAACAGCGGACAACCGTCCGGTAAGCCTGTCTGTCAACGGAACCGCGGCGGGCAACGTTGATTTCCCAGGCACCGGCGCCTGGACCACGTACACAAGTGTTTCGGCCTCCGCAACACTCAATGCCGGTTCCAACACCGTGAGAGCGACCGCGACCACCGCCAACGGCGGCCCCAACGCGGACTACCTCGACGTCAGCTGACACCACCTGCGCGAAAGGGCGGCCTGCGGGCCGCCCTTTCCGTGTTTTCCGGCCCTGACCTGGGTGGTCGGTGAAGTGCGACTACCTGGGGTGAGAATTTCCTCCCGATCATTCGACCGATGTGACAGTATTGGGCCGTTCGCGGTGTGAGGGACCGACGAACGACGACTCAGCGCAACTTTCGAGTCGATGACTGATCGCCAGGGGAGGAAGATCACTATGTCGACGACTACCGAAACCGAGCCCACCAACGAAGACCCGGACCAGGGTGCCCAGAACACCACCGAGCAGAACCCCGGCACCCCCACTGAGCAGGCGGAGAGCCTGCTTCTCGAGGTCGAGCACAAGCACACACCCGACTGCTCCGGCATCGGCTGTGTCGATCTGCACAACTGAGTCCGGTTGTTCAGGCCCGCCGACCGGTCCAACCGGTCGGCGGGCGAAATATTGTCACTGACTGTGTTGTCATAGTGATGTGTCCGTGACTGTCGCCCCTGCCGAAGCGGATGTGGTCCGGCAGGCCAACGAACTGCACCGCCGCGGTGTCGATGTCTCTTGCGTGGGGCGGCACTCCGAGGCGATCCAGTTGTTACGTCGCGGACTGGACGTGGCCGACTCGATCGATCCGGCCGATCCGGGGGTCCGGACGGACTGGCTGGTCACCCGGATCCGGCTGCAGTCCACGATCTCCGCGCTGACCGCCGAGGCCGAGGGCCCGGCCGCCGGGCTGGCCGGCCTGACCGCGGTGAACCGGCTGATCGAGGAGGTTCCCGACGCGCGGATGCGCGCGGAGCTCAGCGGGAACCTCGACCACAACCGCGGGCTGCTGCTGGCCGGCGCCGGCCGGTTCGCCGACAGCACCACGCTGTTCGACTCCGCGCTCGAGTTCAAACAGCAGGTGGCGCGGGCCGCGTCCGGCGAGCCTGGCCTCTATGCCGCGGTGGTGAAGACATTCCGGGCGAGGGGCGCCGCGTACACCCGGCTCGGGATGATCGGCCCCGCCCGCGCCGACCTGACCAACGCGCTGGCGCTCGCGACGGAGCACCGGCTGCCCGCTCTCGCGGCGGACGCGAGCTACGCCCTGGGCAGGCTGGAGCTGAGGATCGGTGACGTGCCCGCGGCGCTGCGCCGCAACCAGGACAGCTTCAGCGAGTTCCGCGAGCAGGGCCTGGACGTCCCGGCCCAGCTCGAGCTGAGTCAGGCGTTGGCGCTGCTCGCCGCCGGGCTGGCCGAGGAGGCGAGCACCCACCTGGACAACGCCATGCGGGAGGCCACGACCCGCGAGCTGGTCGACGCCGAGGGGTATCGGGCGGCTGCGGCGTTGATGGCCGGGGATTTCGAGCTGGCGCGGACGATGGCCGAGTCCTCACGCAAGCACATCCGCCGCTGGGGCTGCGAGACCTGTGTGGCCAACGCGACGCTCACCGGGCTTCGGGCCGACACCGCGCTCGCCCTGCGCGACCACGACATCCCACGCGCCCTGCCTTCCCGCGCCTTGAAGTTCGCCGATTCCCTGCCCACGCCGAGGCTGGCCGAGCAGGCGGCGATCGCGCGGATGCTGGCGGCGAGGTTGCGGATCAGGCAGGGGAAGCACTTGGCGGCCGGGGAGATCTTGGGGAAGGTGCCGCGGCCGGGGCGGTTGACGCCGATCGACTACCGGATGCTGCGGCGGTTGTGCCGGGCGGAGCTGGCGGTGGCGGAGGGGGATGCCGGGCGGGCGTTGCGGGAGATCCGCAGTGGCCTCACCGAACTGGACCAGGTGCGCGACCGGATGGGCGGGCTGGAGTTGTTGTCCGGGACGGCGTTGCATGGGCGGGAGCTGGCCGATCTCGCGGTGCGGACCGTGCTGGGCGGCGCGAACCCGCGGCGGTTGTTCGAGTGGCTGGAGCGGACGCGGGCGCAGACCTATCGGTACCAGCCGCTTGCGGGGGTGGACAACCCGGAGCTGGCCGAGCGGATCGCGGAGGTGCGCAGCCTGACCGAGTCGATCCACCAGGCCCGGCACGACGGCCACCCCACGGCGGCGTTGCGCAGCCGCCGGGCGGATCGGTTGCGGGAGGCGAACCGGCTGGGCTGGTACTCGGGCGGCTGGGGCAAACCTCGGCCCGTTGTGGGCCTGGGTGAGGTGGGGGAGCAGCTGGGGGACCGGGCGCTGGTGAGCTTCGCGTCCTCCGAGGACTCATTGGTCGCCGTCGTCGTGGTGGACGGCGATGTGCGGATGGTCGAGCTGGGATCGGCGGCGGAAGCGACCGAACGGGCCCGGATGCTCAACGTGGACCTGAACGCCCTCGCCCCGGACCACCTGCCCGGCGGGCTGGTCGAGGTGATCTCCGCGTCCGCCCGCAAACAGGCGGATCTGGTTGACACGCAACTGGTTCAGCCGCTGATGGAGCTGATCGGCGACCGGGACCTGGTGATCGTGCCGACCGGTGGCCTGTACGCGGTGCCGTGGGGTGTGTTGCCGACTTTGCATGCCCGGCCAACGGTTGTAGCGCCCTCGGCGACCGCATGGCTTGCCGCGGAACGAACCCCGAACCGCCGGGGCCGGACCGTACTCGTGCGCGGACCGGGTCTGCCCGCGGCGATGGGCGAGATCGACAAGCTGGCCATGCACCACAGCACCGCGACCTTGTTGGACGGCAAGCGAGCCACGGTCGCCGCCACCCTGAAAGCCCTCGACGGCGCCGAACTCGCGCACATCGCCGCCCATGGCGCGCACGAACCGGAGAACGCCCTGTTCTCCACATTGGAGCTCGCCGACGGATCCCTGTACGCGCACGAGATGGCGCGGCTCGACCGGCCGCCGCAACACGTCGTGCTGGCTGCGTGCGAGCTGGCGCTCAACCGGATCCGGCCCGGCGACGAGGCGCTCGGGTTCGCAAGTGCCTTGCTGGCCAGCGGTTCGCAGACGGTCATCGCACCCCTGAGCCGCGTCGGCGACCAGGCCTCGGCCGCCGCGATGGACGACTATCACCGAAGCCTGGCCGCCGGGGCGAAACCCGCCGTGGCCCTGGCCGACGCGATCGCGATCGACCCGTTGCGCCGGCCGTTCGTCTGCCTGGGCGGCGGCCATTCCTGACCGGGTCAGCCCTTGACGCGGCATTCCCAGACGATGTCGTCGTAATAGCGGCCACGGTCGAGCGGCTGGCCCTGCTTGAAACGGTCGCTGAACACTTCCTGCGCCGGGCCGGTGCTGATCCGGTACGAGAAGTAAAGGCCGCCGCATGGGGCGTGTGTTCCCCACGGGAACGCGGAATGGTGCACCGGCGGCTGCCCAGGATCATCGACGAGATCAGTCATTGGTGATTCCCCCTTGCACTTCGACGATACGGGAGACCTTGGTGGGCGTGCGGGAAAATGACCTGGTGGTGTCCTGGGTTTCGCCGAAGGGGTGAAGATCGCCACGGATCGTGTCACGGCGCCGGGCAATTACCAGCCGGTGGAGTGTTGTCGTCATCACGCGCACCCCGGCGCAGCAGATCAGCGACCAGATCGCCGCCGTGGATATGCGCGCCGGCGACTTTGGCTCCGGTGAGATCGGCGTCGGCGAGCGTGGTGTTCGCCAGGAAAGCGCCGCTGAGGTCGGCATTGCGCAGTCTCGCCCCGGTGAGGTTCGCGCCGGACAGGTCGGCGCCCGCCAAGTCCGTGCCGCTCTCCAGGAAGGCGCCGTTCAGCCGGGCGCAGCGCGGCAGGGCGTGCCGCAGCCGGACCCCGGTCAGGCAGGTCTGGCCGAGGTCCGGCGGCGGGTCGGTGTTGCGCGCGGTGATGGTCCGCAATGCGGCGGCGACGTCCACGTCACGCAGGTCGAAACCGATGTCGCAGGCAGGAATCGCGCGTTTGCGGCGCGCGAATGCCGACAGCAGCTGGCTCACTTCGGCGCTTTCCGCGGCCGAGTCCCGGGATGTCCGGCCGAGCGCGTAAACCCCGCCCAGCCTGCTGTCGATGCTGTTCTCGTTCGAGAGCTGCTCGACCGCTTTGGCGAACCGTTCGGTGGCCAGGCCACGCTCGGCGATATCGGCCTGGCGCTGGGTCTGCTGCAGTGACAGCCCGGTGAAAACCAGCGCGCCGATCGCGGTGAGCGCGGATATCGTGGTGGCGAGCTGTGACATCTCGGCGGGACCAGTGGTCTCGGTTGTTTCCGGCGTCGATTGGCCATCCCCGCAGTATCACTTGGCGTCGGAGTACCGGTCCACAGTGGATAGATCGAGGGGGAACTTCACCGAGGTGCCGGGGAAGACGAGATGAGTCGTCTCCTCGGTGGCGGCGAGGAGCTCGGCGGTGACGGTCTCGGCCTGGTCGGTGGGGGTGTGGATCATGACCTCGTCGTGCTGGTAGAAGACTATCTCGGCTTTGGGGGCGGTTTCGGCCAGGCGGCGGCGCAGGGTCACCAGGAGGACCAGGGCCCAGTCGGCGGCGCTGGCCTGGACGACGAAGTTCCTGGTGAAGCGGCCCCATTCGCGGGACGCCTGGCGCGATTTCTGCAGGGATGATTCCTCGGTGGCGCCCATCAGTTCCAGGCGGCGTTCGCTCGGGCGAGGACTGGTGCGGCCGAGGACGGAACGGACCATGAGCCCCTGTTCACCGGCGGCCGCGGCCTGCTCGACATGACCGACGGCTTGGGGGAAACGCTTGCGCAGAACGGCAAGCAACGGGCCGGCGCCGCCGCTCGTGCCGCCGTACATGGCCGACAGCATGGCGATCTTCGCGCGCCCTCGGTCCCCGTCGAACGAGTCGGCCGCCAACGACGCGTACAGGTCGATATCGGCGGACACCTCGGCCAGACGGCGGTCCTCGGACAAGGCGGCGAGGATCCGCGGCTCCAGCTGTGCCGCGTCCGCGACCACCAGGGACCACCCCGGCAAAGCGCGAACGGCGGTCCGCAAAGCCTTGGGCAGCTGCAAAGCCGCGCCACCCCGGGTCGCCCACCGCCCGGAGACGACCCCGCCCACGACGTACTCCGGCCGGAACCGTCCATCGTGGACCCAGGAGTCGATCCACGACCACCCGTGCGCCGTCCACATCCGCGCGAGTTCCTTGTACTCCAGCAAAGGCTCGACCGCGGGATGGTCGACCTCGCGCAACACCCAGGCCCGCGTGGAGGGGATCTCGATGCCCTGGCGGGCGAAGGCGCGCACGACGCTGGGCGGGCTGTCCGGGTTCAGTGAGTACCCGCCGAACGCCGCGATGATCCGGTCGGCCAGTTCGGCGAGCTTCTGCGGGCGGGCGCCCGGGGCCGGTTTGGGGCCGAGCATGTCGACCAGCAGCGCGCGGTGCACCTCTTCGTTCCACGGCAGACCGTGGTGCGTCATCTCGGCCGCTGCCAGCGCCCCGGCCGACTCGGCGGCGACGAGCAGGCGCATCCGGTCGATCGCGTCGATCCGCTGCAGCTGGTCCCGGTAGACCTCCTCGGCCTGGTCGAGCAGGACCAGCCGCTGGTCGGTCTCGAACAACGCGGGCTGGGCGTCGCGCGCGGGCGGCGGCCGGTCCGGCGGTTCGGGCGCGCGGTGCAGCCGGGCCCACGCGGCGAGCGGGTTGCGCGGGGTGCCGTGCCGGCCGTCGTGCGCCAGCAGGATCCCCTCCGCGAGGGTGAGGTCGTGGCAGCGCGCGACCCGCACCCCGGCGTCCAGCAGCGCCGGGTAGAGCTCGTCGGTCGCCGGGAAAACCCACCGCGGCTGGTGCGCCGCCTCGTAGGAGACTATCCATCCGGCCAGGTCAGCGGTAGTGTGGTCAGAGATCCTTTCAGATGAGCCGGCATCGAGGACCCGGAGGCGCCCAGCGCCTTCGGGCTCCGGTGAGACCAGCACGACCATGCCGCAGACGTTCTCGCTGTACCCCGATCTCACGGCCGCGGAGAACGTGGG
>CBIMJO010000104.1:0-13205 GCA_966244135.1 uncultured Actinocrispum sp.
GTGCCGTTCTTCGCGCTGATGAGCGCCGGCGTGCACCTGGCCGACGCGGGCGACAAGAGCACGATCGCCCGCCGGTCGCTGATCAAGCGCACCGCGCTGTTCGGGGCCGGCACGTTCGGCCTGGCCGCGGCGGTGCTGCCGCTGGGCAGCATGATCAAGAACCCGCATGCCGAGTCGGCCAACGAGGACGGCCTGTGGCACACCGGCTGGATGGCCAAGAACGGCGAGCGGGTGTTCATGCGCCGCGACACCGGCGACCCGCACGCGATCGAGCTGGTCAAGCCGGAGGACCTGGACGCGGGCGCGATGGAGACGGTCTTCCCGTTCCACGCCCCGGTGACCAAGTCCGGCCAGGTGGACTACGCGGCGCTCGAGGCGATCCTGACCGGCAAGCAGCGGGTCGACCCGGCGGAGCTGTCCGAGGCGCTGATCCGCTCGGACAACCCGGTCATGCTGATCCGCCTGCGGCCGGAGGACGGCAAGCGGGTGGTCAAGGCCCAGGGCCAGGAGGACTTCAACTTCGGCGACTACTACGCGTACACGAAGATCTGCAGCCACCTCGGCTGCCCGACCTCGTTGTTCGAGCAGCGGTCCAACCGGATTCTGTGCCCGTGTCACCAGTCACAGTTCGACGCCTTGCACTACGCCAAGCCCATTTTCGGCCCGGCCACCCGCAAGCTCGCGCAACTGCCGATTCAGGTCGACGCCGAAACGGGTTACTTTTATGCCACGGCCGACTTCAACGAGGCGGTCGGACCGGCCTTCTGGGAGCGCAAGTCATGAGCGGGATCACGACGCCCACCAAACAGAAGAACCCGGCAGCCAGGGCCGCGGGAGCGACCGGCAACTGGCTGGACGACCGGCTGCACGCGGCCGGTGGCATCCGCAAGCAGCTGAACAAGGTCTTCCCGACGCACTGGTCGTTCCTGCTCGGTGAAGTCGCCCTGTACAGCTTCATCGTGCTGCTGTTGTCGGGCACGTACCTGGCGCTGTTCTTCGACCCCTCCATGCAGGAGGTCGAGTACCAGGGCTCGTTCGTCAACCTGCGCGGCCTGGAGATGTCCCGCGCCTACGAGACCGCCCTGAACCTGTCGTTCGACGTGCGCGGCGGCCTGTTCGTCCGCCAGGTGCACCACTGGGCGGCGCTGCTGTTCATGGCGGCCATCGTGCTGCACATGTTCCGCGTGTTCTTCACCGGCGCGTTCCGCAAGCCGCGTGAGACGAACTGGGTCATCGGCATCTTGCTGTTCATGCTGGGCGCGATCGAGGGCTTCGCCGGCTACTCGCTGCCGGACGACCTGCTCTCCGGCGCCGGCCTGCGGATCATGTCGGGCCTGATCCTGTCGATCCCGGTGATCGGGACCTGGGTCAACTGGCTGTTGTTCCGGGGCGAGTTCCCCGGGCACGACGTCATACCCCTGCTGTACACGGCGCACATCCTGCTGATCCCGGGCATTATTTTGGCCTTGGTCGGTGTGCACGTGGGCCTGGTCTGGTACCAGAAGCACACCCAGTTCCCGGGCGTGATGCGGACCGAGAAGAACGTCATCGGCGTGCGGATCATGCCGTTCTTCGCCCTCAAGGGCGGCGGCTTCTTCGCGATCTGCGTCGGTGTCATCGCGATCATGGGCGGCATCTTCCAGATCAACCCGATCTGGAACTTCGGCCCGTACAACGCGGCGCACATCTCCGCGGGCACCGTGCCCGACTGGTACATGGGCTGGACCGACGGCCTGATCCGGTTGTGGCCCGCCTGGGAGGTCTACCTCGGGAACTACATGATCCCGGCGCCGTTCTTCCCGTTCATGCTGGGCCTGCCCCTGCTGACCGGTATCGCGGCGGTCTACCCGTGGATCGAGCGGAAGTTCACCAAGGACTACGCGTCGCACAACCTGCTGCAACGGCCGCGGGACGTGCCGGTGCGGACCTCGCTGGGCGCCATGGCGATCACGTACTTCATGGTCTCGCTGCTCTCGGCAGGCAACGACGTGATCGCGGACAAGTTCGACATCTCGCTGAACGCCACCACCTGGATAGGCCGGATCGGCCTGCTGGTGCTGCCGCCGATCGCGTACGCCATCACCTACCGCCTGTGCCTGGGCCTGCAGCGCGCCGACCGGGAGGTGCTGGAGCACGGCGTCGAGACCGGCATCATCAAGCGCCTGCCGCACGGTGAGTTCATCGAGCTGCACCAGCCGCTGGGCCCGGTGGACGACCACGGCCACCCGATCCCGCTGGAGTACCAGGGGGCGGCCGTGCCGAAGAAGATGAACAAGCTCGGCTCCGCCGGCCGCCCGGTCGCCGGGACCCTGCTGCGGCCCGACCCGGTCGAGGAGACCATCGCTCTCGAGCGAGCCCGCTCCGAGAACCACAACGGGCACGGCAACGGCCAGGGCAACGGCCAGGCCTGATCAACGCAGGAGAAGCCCCGCGGACGCTCGTTCGCGGGGCTTCTTCACGCCTCCGGGACCTCTCTGGGCCGTCTGGACCGGTGGCACCTCGGCGGCCGTTTTGCATCCGAAAACATTGCCGGGACCCGGGGAACCGCGGTGATCATCGTGGGGTCTGATGGCGCATGGGCGATGGGTACGAGGCCGACAAGAAGGGCATGACCAAGCTCGCAGGGGATCTGCGGGACGAGGGCCGCGCGCTGGGCGAGGTGGAGCGGCCGCTGCGGGGGCGTTCCTGCGGGTCGCAGGACGAGCTGGGGGAGTTCGCCAGTGGCGCGTTCTCGAACTTCTACGGGGCCTGGTGCCAGGAGACGGACGTGATCATCGACGCGCTGGGGGAGCTGGCCACCAAACTGGAGCAGAGCGCGGGCACGTACTCCTCGGTCGACGCCGACCACGCCCACGGTTTCGCGAAGATCGGCGGTTTCTGAGGTGAGCACGAGGGAAGACGCCGAGAATGTCGCGCACGGCTGGGAGTCGGTGAACGTCTACTTCGGCGGGATCGGCTCGATGAAGGGCCTGGCCGACGCGGCGCTCAAGCTGCCCGAGCCCAAGGGGAACCCGCAGCAGCTGGCCGACCGGGCTAACGACTACCTCAAGGCGGCGCCGAAGGCCGACGCGGTCTCGGTGGACCTGACCAGGATGGCCTCGTCCAGCCTGCCCCAGGTGTGGGTCGGCGAGGCGTCCGAGTCGGCGTGCGACGTGATCACCGCCGCCGCCAAGGAGGTCGACCGGGTGGTGGCGGTCTACGGCGATGTGGGCCGCGAGCTGGACATCCTGGCGGACGCGATCGCCCTGGCGAAGGCCAAGCACAACGACGGCTACGCGGCGATGGCCGGCGTCCGCAACGAGCTCGACGGCGTGAACAACCCGTGGGACTTCGGGCACGCCGAGGAGATCAAGTCGAAGGGCGTCTCGGCGTCCGCGATGCTGCGGGACGCCGCCGTGATCGCCGAGGACGCGGGCAAGAAGGCCGCCAGCCGCCTCGACGACCTCGCCTCACAGGCCCGCGCGGGCAAGCTGGCCAGCAGCAACCTGACCAGCGTGGACAAGCTCGTGCTGACCCAGGCCGCGGCGCCGGGCGGGCCCGAGGACCTCAACGCCATCCTGTCCGCGAACGACGCCACCCGGGCCGGTGACCGGCTGGACAAGCTCAGCGCCGAGGACCGGGCACGGATGGACGCCCTGCTGGACAACGCCAAGTCGCCGCAGGAGAAGGCGTACCTGATGAAGGCCCTCGCGGCCGGCCACAACGTCGGCGACATCGAGAACTTCGACCGCCAGATCCACGACCACGGCGACGACCCGCAGTGGCTGCGCGACCGGCTGACCCCGATCGTCACCCCGGACCACGACACCACCACCGGCCAGAACGACCCGGACACGTACCAGGGTTCGGGCTGGAGCCAGGACCAGCGGCCCACCTGCGTGGCGTACTCGACGATGACCGCACGGGCCCAGGTCGACCCGCTGTACTCGCTGAACCTGACCACCGGCGGCCACCCCGGCGATCCCGCGTACGACAACCCGCAGGCGTTCCACGAACGTGCGAGGGTGGAGAGCGAGCGGATCTACTCCGAGGGCAGGGACGTCGGCTGGCACCCGTTCGGCCAGGGCGACGGCATGAACACCAAACAGGGCGTCTCGGTGGCGAACAAGGAGATCAGCCCGGCCACCGGCGGCCACTACGAGCACAAGGACCTGGACAACGCCGACGACCGGCGCAACGTCCTGCCCGAGGTCGAGCACGCCGTGGACAACGGCAGGCCGGTGCCCGTCCAGGTGCGCGGCGACGGCGGCCACCAGATGATGATCATCGGCCACGAGGGCGACAAGCTGCAGATCTACAACCCGTGGGGGCACACCGTGTGGGTCAGTGAGGACGACTTCATCAACGGCCACATGGACAAGGCCTCCGACAGCCGCCTGCCCAACGCAGACGGCGTGCACATCCCCAAGGACTGAGCGATGGAAGACGCGGAACTCGCCCGACTGGACGTCCCGGCCCTGCTGGCAGAGGGTGTGACGTCCCGCGGCAAGGAACTGTTCGGCAACGGAGCCGTGGCCGCGGCGATCAACCTGGACAACGCCGGGGTGATCCCGCGTTCGGTGATGTTCCTGGCCGAGATCGTCCGCAGCGGCGGCGCCAAGTACGCCAGCGAACTCACCGAGCCGCTGCCGACCCCCGCGCAGACCGATGTGATCCGTCCCTGGCTCACCGCCGCGGCCGCCGCGTCGGCGAGCGTCGAGGACGACTACACCGTCGAGGACTGGCTCAAAGCGGTCGCCGCCCTCCTCGCCGCCCGCCGGTCCAGCCGCGGCGAGGACGTGCCCCTGGTCTAGCGGATCGTCACGGTGATGGTGATCGTGTAGTGCTCGCGGCCGGCCTGGAAGTTGTTCACCAGGACGATCTCGTTGGTACTGGCCGTTTTGGCGATGAACGTCCAGTAGTGCTGGCCACCGCCGCCGACGCTGTCCGATGAGGACATCGACACGTACTCGTCGTGTTCCAGGGCGGCGTTGGCGTACTGCGGCTTGGACTTCAGCCACCAGTTGTCGCCGATCGACGCGTTGTCCCGGGACACGATGCTGAACCGGTCACCCACTTTCACGGTGAAGTCGTGGGTGGCGTCCTTGTTCGCCAGCACGGGGAACACCGTGCCGTACCGGATCCCGCGGACGATGGGGCCGGTGAGGAACACCGCCGCGACCACGACCACCGCCGCCCCGGCCCCGATGAGGACCAGGGACCTCGTTCGCATCAAGGTCAGTCGGTGGACTCGGCGCCGATCGAGAACGCCGCCTCGGTGTCCTGCCGCGAGTACGAGCGGAACGCGATGTGCGTGTCGGTGGCCAGCACCCCCGGGATCTTGCTGATCTTGCCCGGGATCACCGCCGCCAGCTCCTCGTGCTCCCGCACCGTGATCACCGCGATCAGATCCACATCACCCGCACACGAGTACACCTCGTCCACGCACTCCACGTCCGCGATCGCCTGCGCCGTCTCCGGGATGCTGTCCACAGTGGCCTGGATCATCACAATCGCCTTGATCACGGGCGTTCCTCCCTGGTCACGAGAATCCGTGACCAGCGTAGGAGGTGTCAGGCGGCGTAGTGCACCCGGGCACGGAACGCGGGCCCGACCCGGTCGCCGCAGCGCTGCTCGACCGTCGCGTCCAGCCCGGTCAGCTGCCCGCCGGAGCGCTCGATCCGCTCGATCGTGAACGTCGCCAGGTCCTCGCCGCACCCGAATCCGTTCGAGATCACCAGGATCCCGGGCCCTTCCGGATGCTGCAGCCGGTTGCGGACCTCCGTGTACGTCCCGGTCGTCAGCGGCCGCAGGTCCTTGTCGTTGAGCTCGATCCGGATGTAGTCGAACCCGTTGTCGACCTCCCCGTCGATCTTGACGATCCCCTCGTACTCCCACACGTCGACCGGCTCCCACACCCCACTGCGGCCACCGACCGGCCACGCACCTTGCTCGGCGTCGAAGGAGAGCCGCGCCTCTTCAGCCGACGCGGTCGCCACCGACCCGGCCAGAACCGTCAGAACCAGCGCAAGACAAGCCAGAACCCGCATCGAACCCCCCAGTCAGATGAACCCAGCAAGGCCAACGTACCGGAAAGTCACCCTCATGAGCCGGGAACGGTCAGGACCGGTGGGAGCGGTAGAGATCGGCGTAGACGCGGTCGAGGTCCTGGGAGCACGGGAAGGTGTCGAGAGCGGCCTGGCGTTCACGGGCCTGGAACGCCTGGAACTCCTGGTCGGAGCCGGCGAGCTCGCGGACGGCCCGATCCGGGTCCTCGACGGTGCCGGCTTTGGCGGTGAGGTGCTGGAGGATCTTGTCGTAGTCGGCGCGCAGCGAGTCGATCAGGGTTTCGCGGGTGGGCTGCGGGTAGCCCTTGGTGGCGGCGCACTTCGACCACTGGGCCTGCGCGGCGGTGTACTGCCGGTCGGCGCGGACGGTGTCGTCCAGTTGGGTGAAGTGCTCATTCGCCTGTTTGACGCCGTATTCGTCCTGCGCCTGGGTGTTCGCCGAGTCCTGGCACTTCTCGTAGTCGCGGCGCTGGGTGTCCGACAGGGTCTTCAGGTACTGCGCGTTGGTGTCCGTGCCGGTGAAGGCCGGGAACGCGGAGATGCCGAACCCGTACTGCGCCGCGTAGTCCTTGCTGGCGAAGTCGGTGTTCGTGGTGGTGTCGACCACGCTGCGCGGGTCGCGCGGCTGATAAGTCATGCCGTGCCCGGTCATGCAGGCGGCGATCAGGCTCTCCTTGCGGCCGGCCAGGTCCAGCTCGAACTGGTCGGCTTCGCGGTCCGGCGCCACACCGGCCAGGATGTCCTCCAGGTGAGCGGCACGCGCGGCCACGTCCGGCCCCTCCGCGCCGCCGCCGCTGGGGGAACAGGCGGCGACGGCGCAGAGCAGGACGAGACCGGTCGCGGCGCCGCGAACGCGGGCGCGCATCCGATCCTCCCTATTCGTGGTGACTCAGTGGATGTCGGCCCCGAGGCCCTTGATCGAGTAGTTGTAGGTGCCGTTGTTGTCGCAGTCGTAGTGCGAGTTGCCGCCGCCGGCCTTCACGTAGATCGTGGACTGGTACCAGTTGGTGCCACCGTTGCGGCGGGCGCACTTGGCGCGCGCCTGCACACCGAGCGAGCCGGACTTGACGTACGCGTACGACGCCAGGTGGTCGGAGTCGACCACGTGGAACAGGTAAACGCTGGTGCTGCCCTGCGTGACGGTGCGGTCATTGATGTTGTCGTAGTCGTGCGGAATGGCCTCGGCCTGCATCGCCACCGCACCGAGAATGGCCAGTGCCCCACCGGCGACAATCGTGCTCTTGCGCACCTTCGACATTACGTTGCCCATTTGGTCCCCTAGCCTGAGGAGGTCCGGTCGATTACCCGGCCAACAATGCCGAAGAACGACTCGGCTGGCGTTAGCACCGCGTCTACAGATGCTTAGCACTGCGTGCACTGTGCATTCCGGTAATCGCTCGGTGGCACTCCGTAGGCGGTGCGGAACGCGCGGGTGAAATCGGCCGCCCGGGGAAAGCCCCAGCGGTTGCCGATCGCGTGCACAGGGGTGCCGGCCAGGGCCGGGTCGGCGAGATCCCGGCGGGCGCGGTCGAGCCGTTGCCGCCGTATCCAGGCGGCGACCGTGACCTCCTGCTGCTGGTACAATCGATGCAGGTAACTGAGGGAAATGTGGTGCGCGTCGGCGATCGCCTGTGGTGTCAGCCCGGGGTCGGCGAGGTGCTGTTCGATGAACGCGCGGATGCGCATGATCTGCACCCTCGGTCGTGGCCCGGCGGTCCCCTCGACCTCCAGGACGTGCGCGAACAGGGCGTTGACCAGGTCGATGAGGACCGTGCCCACCCGAGCGCCGTCGGTCGGCCGGAACGAGGTGATGTCCTGTGCGACCCTGGTCATCGTCATGGCGAGCAGCGCGCCGACACCCTCGGTCGCCGTCAACGGTCGCGTCGCCAGTGTGCGGGAAATGTCGGCCGGAAATGCGAGCGCCGCTTTCGGGACCCCGATGGAGACCGATTCGTAGTAGTCGGTCTCCGCGGTGAACTCGGCCGAGCTGTCATGAAAGACGAAATGTCTCCCGTGATGTTCCGCCCGATCCTCCGACTGGGAGATCCGGGTCGCCCCGGAGATCGGTAACCCGAGGTAATAGGCGTCCGGATCGGATTGCCGGATCAGTTTTCGCGACCGCTGGACGGTCGCCGGGAAGTGCGCCGTGATGGCCATGGTCACCTCACCGATCCGGACAATTCGTTGAGCGACGTCGAAATCGCCCCCGGTCAGCTGCACGTCCACCGGCGCGTGTGTCCGCGACAGATACTCCCGCCAGCCATCCAGCCGCTCCGCGGCCGCCAGATCCCCACCCCTGAATACAGACTCGACGATCAAATGAGTCCCCAGCCCACTCTGCCCCCGCAGCACTATGATGCTTCGGTGCGCGATGGCGTTTAGCCCGGGTGGCTGAGCGTGCGCGCGGACTCCGCGCGGTCGAGCCAGGGGCGCCAGCTCGCGGCGGAGGCGGCGGGCACGGTCCACGGGCTCGAGCACTGGACCATGCGGGTGCCGTCGCGTTCGAGCCAGCGCAGGATCACGCCGACCTCCTCGTGCGGGGCGCCGTACAGCGGGCCGTCGCCGGTGATGACGGTCTCGGCGGACGCGACGAGCATGTCCACCACGGGCATCGGCCGGACACCACGCGGAGCCGAACCGGCGGCGGCCAGCCGGCCATGCCGGACAACCGCGAAGTCCCAGCCACCAGTGCCATCCGGCCGTGCGGCGACCAGCTCGGTGATCCCGGCCAGCGCCGCCAGCCGCTGGCCACGGTCCAGCGCCCGCACGAGCGACGCCAGCTCATCCCGTCCCGTGGCCGCCTGCTCGTAGTGCTGCGCGTCCGAGGCGGTGACCATCCGCGAAGCCGCCCGCCACAACACGTCCAGCCGTTGCCCGGCGGCCAGTGACCGCACCGACTCCACCATCGGGTGATATTCGTCCGCCGACTGGTGACCGGCGCAGGGCGCCCCGCACCGCCCGATCTCGAACAGCACGCATGGCGTCCCGTTCGGCGACCGGGCCGGGATTCGCTGGGAGCACGAGCGGATCCCGCTGCCGGACTGCAGCGCCCCGGCCGCGTTCTCGGCGGACCGGTGCGACCGGAACGGTCCCAGCGAGCCGTCCCGGGGGACCCGCACCACGGACAGCCGCGGGAAGGCCTCGTCGGTGAGGGTGAGCCACCAGGCCTCGTGCTTGTTCCGGGACCTCCGGTTGTACGCGGGTTTGTGCGCGGCGAGCAGGCGTAACTCGCGGACCTCGGCCTCCAGGGCGTGCGCGCAGGTCACCGAGTCGACCCGGACGGCGAGGTTGACCATCTCGCGCAGCCGCCGCCGGGTCTCGCTGGCGGTGAAGTACTGGCGGACCCGTCGCCGCAGGTCGGAGGCGGTGCCGACGTACAGCACCTCCTCGCTCGGCCCGCGGAACAGGTAGACCCCGGGCGCGTTGGGCAGGTCGGCGGCCAGTGATCGTTTCCGGCGCTGCTCCGGGGTCACCTCCGGGATGAAGTCCATCAGCTCTTCGAGTGACTGCACGCCGATCGACCCCACCCGTTCGAGCAGGCCGTGCAGCACGTCGACGGTCGCCCGCGCATCGGCCAGCGCCCGGTGAATGGGCGTGGTCGTCGCGCGGAACAACGTCGCCAGCGCGGAAAGCCGGCAGCTGGGCGCCTCCTCGCGGGACAGCACCCGGCGCGCGAGCTTGACCGTGCACACCACCGTCGGCCGCGGCCAGTGGTATCCGTGCCGCTGGCAGGCGGTTTTCAGGAATCCCACGTCGAACCCGGAGTTGTGCGCGACGAGCACCGCTCCCGCTGCGAACTCCAGGAACGCGGGCAGCACCTCGTCGAGTTTCGGGGCCTGGTAGACCATCGCGTTCGTGATTCCGGTGATCGCCACGATCTCCGGCGGGATGCCGCGGCCGGGGTCGACCAGGGTGGCGAACTCGCCGACCACCTGGCCGCCGCACACCTTCACCGCGCCGATCTCGGTGATGGCGTCCGCATCCGCGCTGCCCCCGGTGGTCTCGAGGTCGAACACGACGAACGTGGTGGTCCGCAGGGGCGTGCCCAGCTCGTCGAACGAAAGCTGCGTGTCCGTGCTCATCGCGCGGGACGCTATGGGTCCGCACCGACAATTTCGACCGGGCCAACTAATCTGGAGGGATGGCGCCGCCGCAGGAACAGGACGAGCTCCCCGACGACGAGGTCGGTGCGGAGCTCCTGGATGACGACGCGTCCGAGATGGACTGGGAGGACATTCCGGACGCCGTGCGGCACCGGCTTGCCGAAATCGGGGCGGAGGCGATCAGCGGGCTCAACCGGGTGGACATCCCGCAGCAGCTCAGAGCGGTCGCCAAGTTCGCCCCGGCGAAACGCGCCCGGCTGGGCGGCGCGTCGATCATGGCCGCGCTGAAGATGTCGAGCAGCTTCCGCACGGCGGTCGTGGAGTGGGCGCGTGAGCACCGCCCCGGCGCCCTCGAGGTCAGCGGCGCCGAGCCGGTGTCCGCGGCCGCGGCGGCCGTTCTGCTGGGCGACGAGACCGCCGTGCACTACCTCGAGCTGGTCACCCGCCGGGCCGGCGACGCGGTCCTGCGCGCGGAGCGGGACGCGGCCCTGACCAGGGCGGACAAGCTGGAGAACGAGGTCAAGCAGCTGCGCGGCGAGCTGGAGGTGTCCCAGGGCTCGGCCGACATGGTGCGCCAGGAGGGCGAGGCCGAGCTGGACCGGCTGCGCAAACGCCTGCGTGAACAGGGCGTGAAGGTTCGCGAGGCCAAGGACGCGGCCGCGGCGGCCCAGTCCGAGATGGAACGCCTCCAGGCGGAGGTGACAGCGCAGATAGCCGACCTCACCGCGCAACGGGACCGCGAGCGGGAACGCGCGGAGATGGAGCGCAAGAAGGCCCGCCGCGCCGAAGCCGACGCCGAAGTGGCCCGCCAGTCAGCACGCGAGGCCCGCCAGGCCGACGAAGTGCGCCTGGCGTTGCTCGTGGACACATTGGACGGCGCCGTGACCGGGCTGCGCCGTGAACTCGCGCTCGGCGGGGGAGGGCCACGCCCCGCCGACCTCGTCCGCGGCGCCACCGCCGCACAGGGAACCGTCGGCCGCGTCGAAGACCCGGCCGCCCTCGACCGCCTGCTGGCCCTCCCGTCCGTGCACCTTGTCGTCGACGGCTACAACGTCACCAAGACCGGCTACCCCGACCTCCCCCTCGCCGACCAACGCGACCGCCTGACCCACCAGCTCGCGTCCCTCGCCGCGCGAACCTCCGCCGAGGTCACCCTCGTCTTCGACGGCGCGGGCGTCGTCGCCGTCCCGTCGGCCGCCCCCCGCGGCGTCCGGGTCCTGTTCAGCGATCCTGGCGTCCTCGCCGACGACGTCATCCGCGCCCTCGTCGCCGCCGAACCCGAGGGCCGCCCCGTCGTCGTCGTCACCTCCGACCGCGCCGTCGCCGACTCCGTCCGCCGCCGCGGCGCCCACCCCGTCCCGTCGGCTGTGCTGTTGTCCCGCCTCGGCCGCGTCTGACACTGTCCTCTGTGGACTTGCCGGGGTGTTTTCCGTCGTTTCCGGCGGGGCTAGCTCGGGGTTCATCTGCGTGAACCTCGGATATCTGGTGGGTTGTTGACGGGGTGTAAAGGTTTCCATACAGTCGGGCGCGGATATACATCGGATCTTTCGGCGCTTGGGTGCGGGGTGGCTGATGGACGTTTCGCGGCGGGAGCTGTTGGGCGGGGCGTTGGCGGCCGGCATGCTGGGGGCGCTGCCACCCGCGGCCGACGCGATGGTGGTGCGGGATCTTGTTGACTGGCCCGGGTTTCTGGGGCAGTCGGACATGGTGTGGGAGCGGGTGCCGCGGGCCTGGTACGAGGGACCGTTCCTGGGCAACGGGTTCCTCGCGGCCGCGCTCTACAAGGAGCCCGGCGCGAACGCCATCCGGATCACCGTCGACCACAGCCAGGTGCAGGACCACCGGCCCCAGTTCGGCAACGAGTGGGGCGTGGCCAGGCTCCCGGTCGGCAAGCTGCTGCTCACGACGCCCGGCCAGATCATCGGCGCCGATCTGCGGCTCAGCCTCTGGAACGCCGAACTCACCGGCCGGATCCTGACCGACCGCGGTCCCGTCGGCCTCAAGCTGTTCATCCACGCCGAGACCAGCATCCTGGTCCTGGAGACGACCGCCGAGGTCACCTTCGAACCGGCGGAAGCCCTGAGCCCGCGCACGATCCGCGAGAACCCGCCGGCGAACTTCACCCGCAACCCCCCACCGGTCACCAGAACCGAAGGCGACATCACGGTGGTCGTCCAGCCGATGGTCGCAGGTGGACAGACGGCGACGGCGTACCGCAAGCGGGACAACACGTTGACCCTGTCGGTCGCCCACAGCTACCCGAGCCTGGACGCCGAGAAGACCGCCACGGACGCCGTCAAGTACCAGGCGCCGGTGCGCATGCTCCGGGAGCAGCACCAAAGATGGTGGCACGCCTTCTATCCGAGGAGCTTCCTGTCCATTCCGGACGGACTCCTGCAGAGCTTCTACTGGATCCAGCTGTACAAGATCGCCTCGGCGTCCCGCGCTCAGGGCCCGATCATGGCCACCACCGGCGCCTGGATCGAGCCCACCCCGTGGCCCTCGCTCTGGAACAACCTCAACGTCCAGCTCGAGTACTGGGTTGCCTACGGCTCCAACCACCTCGAGCTCGACCCGATCCCCAGGACCATCGCCGCCGCCCAGCAGATCCTCGTCGACGCCCTGCGCCCGGAGTTCCGCGCGGACTCGATGGGCGTCCGCCGCAGCACCGACGCCCAGTTCGACGACGCCGGATTCGTTGGCGCGCCCGGGTACAGCTCGCCGGACCCGGAGATCGGCGACCTGCCGTGGTTGCTGCACAACGTGTGGCTGGACTACCGGCACAGCATGGACGACCGCGTCAAGGACATCCTGGTTCCCACGCTGCGCAAGGCGATGAACTACTACCTGCATTTCCTGGAGGACAAGGACGGCCGCTTGCATCTCAAGCCGAGCTACTCGCCCGAGTACGGCACCGCCCCGGACTGCAACTTCGACCTCGCGCTGATCCGATGGAGCTGCCGGACGCTCCTGGATCTCGCCCCGAACGACGCTCTGGCAACGAAGTGGCGTGACGTCCTGGCCAGGCTGGTCGACTATCCGACTGACAGCAACG
>CBIMJO010000105.1:0-13155 GCA_966244135.1 uncultured Actinocrispum sp.
AGGATTCGCACGCACTGGTCGTCCTTCCAGTCGTGGAGGACGTTCTTGAGCAGGTAGAGATCTCCTCCTTGCGGTACCGAGGAGAAGAAGTCGCCGGATGCCGGTGTCCAGCGGTCGGGTGCGTCCAGTTCGCCGAGGATGTTGTCCGCCAACACTTTCTCATGGTCGACGAGCACCCCGTGCAGGCCGGGGCGGGCACGCAGCACCGAGAGCAGCAGGCCGCCGACACCACCGCCGACGTCCACCACCACCCCTGAGGCGGGAAAGTCGTAGGTGGCGGTGATCATGTCGATGTGCCCGGCGGAGAAGCTCGCCATGCCCCGGTTGAACAGCGCGCCCATGTCGGGGTTCTCGGCGAGGTAGGCGAACACGGGTTGCCCGTAGCGCCGGTCGAACGCGGGCTCGCCGTGCCGCACCGCGTCGACGAGGTCGCCGGCCGAGGACCACCACGGCGGCGAGGTCGCCGTGAGGACGCCGGCCCGCACCGACCGCGGGGAGTCCGCTCGCAACACGTCCGCGTACGGCGTGAGGTGGAACAAGCCGTCCTCATCCTCGCGGAAGGTGCCTCGCGACGCCAGGTAACGCAGCAGCCGGCGCAGGTACTGGCTCTGCGTGCCGGTCAGCTCCGCCAGCTCGTCCAGGTGCCGTGGCCCGTCGACGAGATGGTCGGCCACGTCGAGCAGGGCCGCGGCCCGCAACGCGGCCGGGTACATGAACAAGGCGGATTCCTCGACGACGTGCCATGCCGCATCTTCGATTTCTGTCATTCGTACTTCTTGGCATGGTGGCGGGCGCTGTGCCTACGGCTGGTTGGCCTAACTGTCGGTACGTGTCCCGGTCGAAACTGCGGCCACCTGGTTTGACCTGGGCGATCTCGCCTTGCGGCATGAGGTCGCTGTGCTGCGACGGAACAATCCGAGACCTCGACTGTCCTGGCCGGATCGCGCGGTCCTCGCCGGGCTTGCCCGAATGCTTCCCAAGGCTCTACGCGCCCACCGGATGGTCACACCGGGAACGTTGTTGCGCTGGCACCGCAGGCTGATCGCCGCGCGGTGGCGACAGCCACAGCCGCCGGGTCGTCCGCCGATCGGCGATGAACTGGTCGCGCTGATCGTGCGCCTGGCGAGGGAGAACCGGATCTGGGGTGTGGTTCGTATCCAGGGTGAACTGCGTCGCCTCGGCCATCGGGTCGCCGCCTCGACCATCCGCAAGATCCTGCGCACCAGCAGGGTCCCGCCATCGACCCACTGTGACGACACGTGGCGCACCTTCCGGCGCGCCCAGGCCGGCAGCCTGCTCGCGATCGACTTCTTCCACGTCGACACCGTGACGCTGAAGCGGCTGTACGTCGCGTTCGTCATCGAGATCACGACGCGCAGGGTCCACCCGCTCGGCGTTACCCAGCATCCGACCGCGGACCGGGTGGTTCAGGTGGCCCGTGGTCTTGCCAGTGATCTGGAGGAGGCCGGGCACCGATTCAGGCACCTGATTGGCGACCGTGACGCGAAGTTTGGTGCCGCCTTCGATGCGGTCTTCGCCTCTATCGGCATCCAGATCGCGCTCACCGCACCGCAGACCCCGCGGATGAACGCCTTCACCGAACGCTGGATCGGCTCCGCCCGCCGAGAGTGCACCGACCGGATCCTCATCACCGGAGAACGCACCTACGCCACGTCCTCGACGCCTACCTCGCCCCACCACAACGCCGGGCGCAGCCACCAAGGCGACGGAATGCGTCTGCATGCTCCCGACGATGTCCCGAACACGATCCCGTTCCCGGCCCAGATCGACACGATCCGACGCCGACAGGTTCCGGGTCACGTGGTACAGCAGCGAGACGAATATTCAGGGATTGTCTCAACCTGACTGGCAGACCGGTTGACCTGCTGCGATGAATATTTGAGCGTGACAGGTTGCATCGCAACCGTGCGGACGATGCGTCAAGCCGACCATTGAGGGTTGCACCGTACAACACCAGGTACCGCAGGAGACGGGAACGTCCACTGTGGATATAGCGCGGCCCGCAATCTCTGCTCCGGCGATCCGCGTGCGCCGCTTCACGCGTTGCCGGTGCCCGGAACTGCGCTCCGACGGCCACCCCGCCACCCGCCGTGAACTCGATCCCGGTGTTCGACGGGGGCATCGCCTGGATGAGCGTGTCGACCCCGAACGCCAGCCACGGATCCGGCGGCATCGCCTGCAGGCACCGGATGATCCCGGACTTGCCGGAGCTGGACCCGCCGTTCAACACGATCACCTGAACCACGGTGCCACCGTAGTGGAGGCAGTGGAGACGTTGCCTTGACACCGGTGTCAAGGTCTAGTGTCTCGCGGCGCGAGACACTGGGTTGACCGCGATGGTGATCATAGGGGGAGCGGATGAAGTTCGGAATCAGCTACAGCACGCCTTTCTTCGGTGTCGACCCCGACCGGATCCTGGCTTACGCGCGGCACGCCGAGGACTGCGGCTTCGAGTCGTTGTACCTGCCGGAGCACGTCGCGATGTACCCCGGCGCGAAGATCGGGCCGATGGAGCTGGCGCCGTCGCTGCCGTTCGGCGACCCGCTCGACTGCCTGAGCTTCGTCGCCGCGGCCACGGACCGCATCCTGCTCGGCACCGCCGCGCTGCTGGTGCCGTACCACAACCCGGTGACCCTGGCGAAGCGTCTGGCGACCATCGATGTCCTGTCCAAGGGACGGATGCGGCTGCTGACGGTTGGTGTCGGTGGTTTGCCTGGTGAGGCGCAAGCGGTGGGGGTGGACTTCGCCACTCGCGGCCGGCGTGCCGACGAGGCCATCGACGTGCTGCGGCTGCTTTGGGGCGGTGGTGAGGAAGGCGTCAGCTTCGCCGGGAAGTTCTTCAGCTTCGACAACGTCTGCAGTTTCCCGAAGCCGGTCGGCGTGGCCCACCTGCCGATTCACATCGCCGGGTCGAGCCCGGCGGCGGCCCGCCGCGCCGGATCGCGCGGCGACGGTTACTTCCCCGGCGGGGCGCTCACCCCGGACGAACGCCGCATCCAGCTGGAGCTCGCCCGGACGACCGCGACCGAGGCCGGCCGGGACGCGGAAGCGTTGGAGTACACCCGGTGGGGAGCCATCGATCTGTCCACTGAGGACGTTGAAGGACTCGCCGGGGAGGGTGTGACCCGTATTGTCGTGAGTCCGGCCACCGGTGACCCGGAGCGGCAGCGTGGCGAGATGTCCGCGTTCGCCGAGAGGTTCGCTCTGATGCGTTAGCCCAGGGTGGAGGTGAGCGGACAGTTGCGCGGTGTTGTTCGAAACTTCGTGGAAACGAGCAACTCTTGACACCCGTTGGCCCGGTTCGCTTTACTCCACGCACGTCGAGATCAGCCCTGCGGGATCTCGGCGTGAGAGGTACGCCCAGCCGGTAACGGCATTCGCCCAAGCCCGGCCTGAGTCGCCAGGACGGCCGCAGCTGTCCGAGGCGGGGACGTGCCCCCGACACAACGGAGCTCATGATGAGCCTCACCTGTGTTCCTATCCTCGCCGCGGCCGCCGTGGTCGCGACAGCCGTGTCAGGCGTGCTGGTGGCGACATCCGGTGAATCGTCGGCCGCCGCCGTCGCGGTCCCGCCGGTCCACGTGAACTTCGACTACCAGATCGGCGGTGCGTACAGCCCGCCGAGCGGGGTCCGCGTGGTCACCCGCGACCACACCGCTGCCCCGGCCTCGGGCCTCTACAACATCTGCTACGTCAACGCTTTCCAGGCGCAGCCGGGCGCCGAGGGGGAGTGGGGCGACCTGCTGCTGCGGGATGCCAACGGCACCATAGTGATGGACGAGGACTGGGGCGAGGCCCTGCTCGACCTGCGCACCGAGGACAAACGCACCCGGGTGGCCGCCAAGGTGAACGGCTGGATCGACAGCTGTGCCGGTACGGGCTACCAGGGCGTCGAGCCGGACAACTACGACAGCTTCAGCCGTTCGCAGGGCCTGCTCACCAACGCCCAGGCCCAGTCGTACATCCGGCTGCTGTCGGCGCACGCGCACGGCAAAGGCCTGGCGATCGCCCAGAAGAACACCCCGGAGCTGGCCGGCAACCGGAAGCAGAACGGGCTGGACTTCGCGGTCGCCGAGGAGTGCGGGCAGTACGGCGAGTGCGGCGACTACACGAACTCGTTCGGCGACAACGTGATCGTCATCGAGTACACCAGCGGCGGGCTGTCCAAGGCGTGCGCGGGTTACCGGAACCGGCTGAGCATCGTCCAGCGCGACGTGGGCGTGACCACGCCGGGCAGCGGCAAGTACGTTCGCAGGACCTGCTGACCTCCCCATGGCGACGGTGACACGCCGCGGCCTGCTGCTCGGCGGCCTGGCGGCGACTCTCGGCTCTGTAGTCCCGGCCTGCGGCACGGGGTCGGATGACGGCGTCGGCCCGGACGGCCGCGTGACGATCAGCCTGTGGCACGGGCAGGCCGAGACCGCACGGGAGGCGATCGAGCGGCTCGTGGCCGACTTCGAACGCGCCCATCCGGGCATCCACGTCGACCTGGGCGGGGGCGGCGTGATCGCCGACGCGATGCTGCAGAAGGTGCTGGCGGCGCTCGCCGCCGGGTCCTACCCGGACATCGCCTACATCTTCGGGTCGGACCTGGCGAGCGTCGCCCGCAGCCCGCAGGTCGTCGACCTGACCGGGAAGATCCCGTCGTGGGAGGACTTCTGGGACCCGGTGCGGGCCGCCGTCACGATCAACGGCCAGGTCCGGGCCGCCCCCGCGGTGCTGGACTCGCTAGCCGTGGTGTGCAACAAGACCCTGTTCGACGAGGCCGGGATGCCGCTACCCGAGGCCGGCTGGTCGTGGCACGACTTCACCGAGGCAGCCCGCAAGCTGACCAATGTGGACAAAGGGGTGTTCGGCACGGGCTGGCCCGGTGCCGCCGACGAGGACACGGTCTGGCGGCTGTGGCCGATGATCTGGGACCTCGGCGGCGACGTGATCGCACCGGACGGCCGGAGCATCGGCTTCGCCGGCACGGGTGAGCGTGCACTGCAGGTGATCGCGGACCTCGTGCGGGACAAGAGCGTCTACATCGACCCCAAGCCCGGCGGCGAGCAGATGTACCAGGTGTTCCAGTCCGGCCGGATGGGCATGGTCCCCACCGGGCCGTGGCAGCTGCCGGACATCGTCGAGGCACAGGTCGACTACCAGGTCGTGCCGCTGCCGAGCTTCAGCGGGCGGCCGGTCACCATCTCCGGGCCGGACACGTGGACCTTGTTCGACAACGGCAAAGCCCGCGTCGAAGCGTCGCGGACGTTCGTGAACTGGCTGGCGGAACCCGAGCAGGACGTCCGCTGGGGCGTGGAGGCGGGCAGCCTCCCGCTCAGCCGCCGTACCGAAGCCACGCCCGAATGGCGGAAACGGACCGGCGACACGGTCGGGCTCGACGTGTTCACCCACGTTCTGGAGACCGCACGGGTTCGCCCGGTGCATCCCGCCTACCCGCAGGTCTCCCAGGCGCTGGGGCAGGCGATCGTGGCCGTGTTGCTCGGCGAGAGCACTCCCGCCGACGCGTTGCGTACCTGTGCGGGCGAGGCCAACGCCGCCCTGGTCATTCCCCGTTGAGGAGGCCGCATGTCCCGCCTGCCCACCCCGATCACCCTCGCCCCCACGCCGTTACGCCGGCGGCGGCGCAGGCGCGAGTCCACGACCGCGTGGCTGTTCCTCTCGCCCTCGGTGCTGGTCATCCTCGGCCTGAGCCTGGTGCCGGTCGGGTGGTCGCTGCTGCTGTCGTTCCAGGCCAACGACTTGGTGACACCGAGTCGCTGGGTCGGGCTGGACAACTACTCCGCCCTGGTGCAGGACCCGCATTTCGGCCAGGCCGTGCGGAACACGTTGCTGTACACGGTGTTGTACGTGCCGCTGAGCATTGTGACCGGGCTGGCCCTGGCCCTGGCGCTGAACCGCCGGATCAAGTTCGTCGGCCTGTACCGGACGCTGTTCTTCGTGCCGTTCGTGGTGTCGGCGACCGCGCAGGGTGTGCTGTTCTCGTTCATCCTGGACCCGGAGTTCGGGGTGGCCAACTCGCTGCTGCACTACCTCGGTGTGTCCTCGCAGGGGTTTCTGACCGATCCCGGGCAGGCGTTGCTGGTGCTGGTGGCCATCACGTTGTGGGGCGGCTCGGGGTTCTGCGTGGTCGTGTACCTGGCCGCGCTGCAGGACGTGCCGCCGACGCTCATCGAGGCGGCGCGGCTGGACGGGGCCGGCCGGTGGCACCTGCTGCGGCACGTTGTGCTGCCCGCGCTCACCCCGGTGACCGTGTTCCTGGTGCTGTGGCAGACGATCACCGCCCTGCAGGTGTTCGACCTCGTGTACGTGACGACCAGGGGCGGGCCGCTCGGGTCCACGACCCTGATCGTGTACTTCATCTGGGACCAGGCTTTCCGCAGCTTCACCGCCGGGTACGGCGCCGCCACGGCGTATGTGCTCGCTGTGGCGCTCGTGGTGCTGGCCGTCGTGCTTCGCCTGGTGCGTCGCCGTTCCGCCGGAGAGGTGGCCCGATGACCGTTCCGCTGCGCAGGTTCCGGCTGCCGTTCAGCCCATGGCACCTGCTGATCGCGCCGCTCGCGCTGCTGTTCGCGGTGCCGCTGGTGTGGCTGGTGCTCAGCTCGGTGATGAGCAACGCGGAGATCAACCGGTTCCCACCGGCCCTGTGGCCGTCCAGGATCGACCTCGACGGGTACCGGTTCGTGCTCGCCGGCGCGAAGTTCCCGCTGTGGTTCCTCAACTCGCTGATCGTGTCCGGGGTCGCGGTCGTGTCGAACCTGGTGTTCGGGGTGCTGGGCGGGTACGCCTTCGCCCGGATGCGGTTCGCCGGGTCGCGGGTGATGCTGGTGGCGATGCTGGCCACCCTCGTGATCCCGTTCCAGCTCACCATGATCCCGACGTTCATCGTGATGAAGTGGCTCGGGCTGATCGACACGCTCGGCGCGTTGATCGTCCCCTCGCTCGTGACGCCGTTCTCCGTGTTCCTGATGCGGCAGTTCTTCCTGTCGCTGCCCCGGGAGCTGGAGGAGGCCGCGTGGATCGACGGCTGCTCGACCTGGCGGGTCTTGGTGCAGATCGTGCTTCCGTTGTCCCGTCCCGCGTTGAGCACGGTGGCCGTGTTGACCTTCCTGTCCACCTGGAACGACCTGACCTGGCCGTTGATCGCCATCAACCACGACACCCAGTACACGCTGCAGTTGGGGCTGACGTCCTTCCAGGGACAGCACCACACTCTGTGGGCGGCTGTCATGGCCGGCAACCTCATCACCGTGCTGCCGGTGCTGCTGGCGTTCCTCGGCGCGCAGAAGGCGTTCATCCAGTCGGTGGCCGCCACGGGACTCAGAGGGTAGGCATGATCGATCTTTTCCTGATGCCCCGGCTGGCACCGGAACTACCTGAGATGTTCCGGGTCGCACGGGCACGTGGGGCAACGACGTCCTTGGATACCAACGATGATCCGGCCGGGGTGGGGGACATCGCGGCGATGTACGCGGAGACCGACATCCTCCTGCCGAACGCGGCCGAAGCCAGGCACCTCGCCGGGGTGGACTCGCCGATCGTCGCGGCCGACGAGGCCATGGCCCACGTCTCGCGAAACGGGAAGACTTCATGACCAAGATCGCTTTTGTGGGTGCGGGCAGTGTTGTGTTCACCCAGGGGCTGCTCGCAGACCTGTTCGCCTTCCCCGAGTTGCGGGACGCGCACATCTCGTTGCACGACATCGATCCCGAACGGTTGGCGACCGCCGAGGCGGCGGCGAAATACATCGCGGACACTCGTGGCGTCGCGCCGATGATCAGCGCGCACGCCGACCGCCGTGCGGCGCTGGAGGGGGCGGACTTCGTCATCAACACCGTTCAGGTCGGCATGGGTGCGGCCACCCGCGTCGACTTCGACATCCCTGCCCGGTACGGTCTGCGCCAGACCATCGCCGACACGTTGGGTATCGGCGGCATTTTCCGTGCCCTGCGGACGTTCCCGCTGTTGAAGGCACTCGGCGAGGACATCGCGTCGGTGTGCCCGTCGGCTTGGCTGCTCAACTACACCAACCCGATGGCGATGAACGTCCAGTACCTGGTGGAAGCCACGGGCCTGACGAAGGTGCTCGGGCTGTGCCACTCCGTGTACTGGACCATGCGCGGGCTGGCGGGTCTTGTCGGTGTCCCGTTCGAGGAGGTGTCCTACCGCGCCGCCGGGGTGAACCACCAGGCCTGGGTCCTTGAGTTCACGCACAACGGCTCGAACCTGTACGAGCGGCTGGACGCGCTGATCGCCGAGGACCCGCAGCTGCGGCGGCGCGTGCGCATCGACATGTACCGGCGTCTGGGCTACTATCCGACCGAAACGAGCGAGCACTCCAGTGAGTACGTGCCCTGGTACCTCCACCACGACAGCGAAGTCGAACGGCTTCGCCTGCCCATCGGCGAGTACCTCGGCATCATCGCCGAGAACGTGGCCGCCTATGACCAAACCCGTGACGCCCTGGCCACTGGCCGGCCGCTCAAGGTCGAGGGAACGATGGAGTACGCGCCGCAAGTCATCCACAGCCTGGTCACCGGCGCCCCGCGGACCGTCTACGGGAACGTGCCCAACGAGGGGCTGATCACCAACCTGCCCGGCGGAGCGGTCGAGGTTCCGTGCATTGTGGATGGTTCCGGCGTGCGTCCTCAGCCCGCCGGTGACCTGCCACCGCAGCTGGCCGCCCTCAACCGGGCGTACCTGAGCACAACGGATCTCGTGGTCCGGGCCGCGATCGAGGCCGATCCCCGGCACATCCGGCACGCCGCGATGATCGACCCGGCCACCGCGGCAACCCTGACGGTCGACCAGATCTGGCAGCTCTGCGACGACATGGTGCGGGCGCACGCCGAGTTCCTCCAGCCGTCGCTGCGCCCTGTGCTCCTCGCTGCGGGGTAAGGGGCGACCCTGGCGCCCCGCGAGAGCAGGTCGCCTGGGTCGGCTCCCCTGAATTCAGTGGCAGAAAGCGACTTCCGGGTACTGCGGCGACGGCTGTGCCAGCAGTGGCTGGGGCACGCCACGCAGGTGCTGGTCGAAGAACGCGTTGACGTAGGCCCGGGTGCGTTCCCCTGTGGTGGTCTGGCCCATGTCGATGCCGAACTGGTCGGCGAACAGTGCGCTTGCCGAAGATGTCATCCGTGCTGGTCAGGCGGCGTGGTGGTATTCGTTGAGAATGCCGCCTAACCATGGGCGTCGGCGGATGTCGAGTTGACTGGTCTGCGCTGGATCGGTGATGGGCTCTGGCAGTGGTTGTGGTGGTCGGGTGTTGGCGATGCCTTGGTGGGGTCCGTGCGTGTTGTAGTACCGCTCGTATTCGCGGAGTGCGTGGAGCAGGTGTCGTTGGTCCCAGATCAACGTTCGGCCGAGCAGTTCGTGTCTGCAGGTCTGGATCCAGCGTTCGGCGATCGAGTTCATCCTGGGCATCTGAACACCACTCAGGACGACCTCGATGCAGGCGTCGGCGAGGATGTCGTCGAACAGCTCAGGGAATTTGCCGTCTCTGTCGCGGACCAGGAATCGCGCTCGGTGGCCGGCGTGTTCGAGGTCCATGATGAGGCTTCGGGCGGTTTGGGTCACCCGTGCTGCGGTGGGATGTGGTGTGGCGCCGAGGATGCGGATTCTGCGGTGGGCATGTTCGATCACGGCCAGTACGTCCCCCTGGGATCGGGTACGTCGTATGTGTCGGACCACGTCACAGATGGGAGGATTCTGGAGCCCTTACTTGGCTCGCTCTGATGAGCTTCGCCTCGATTGCTGCTGGGCGGTGGCTTCGGCGCTCGGTGCTGTACGTGCGGGGTGCTGAGTATCTGGCCGGCGGCGGTCCTTCCGTGGCGCGATGGGTGCCGCCTGACCTGCACGGATGACATTTTCGGCAAGCGCAGGTGCGCCCCGGTGCCGTTCCCGTGGAGGGGTTCTCCAATCCCGCGTGGTTGCTCCTGGTGGTGATCGGGCGGTTTTCGGGGTGTTCGACCGCGGCACGTTGTTCGGGATACCGGACTATGTCTTCTTCCCGAAGGCGTTGGCTGCCTAGTGTTGCGCTGGGATGCTGGCCGTGTGCTTCACCGTGGCAGGCAGGGTTTCCCGCCGTCCGGCTGTGGTCGGCGGTGTGCTGGCGCCATTCCGTCCTTTGTGGTCTAGTGTTCCTCCGGGCTGGAGAACTCACTGTTCGCGCTCGCCGGGGTGTTGTTCCATGCGACGCTCGACAACCGGTTGGCCACCGCCAAAGTCGCTGTGCTGGCCGGGGGACTGGCCGCGGTCGCCGCGTTGACCAGACCGGACGGGCTGATCTACCTACTGGCCTATCCACTCGTCCTGTTCCTGCGGCGGCGCAAGGGACTTCGGTTCGCCATGCTGTCATTTCTCGCGTTCGGTGTACCGTTCGGGCGGGTATCTGGCGTGGTGCCTGGCAACGTTCGGGATTCTCGTGCCGACACCGCGATTGGCCAAAGATCAGGGGGTTGGCCGTCCTGGCCTACGCCGCCCTCGAACCGGACTGGATGGCCCAACACCGTTTCGCCACCCCGATCTGGATGCTGTCGGCCTTGATCGGCGTGATCGCGGCGGGGAAGCGGTGACACAACTGAAATACCGTGCGGCCACTGTGACGGTCTTGGTCCTCGTCACGGTAGCCGCGGGCAACGTCGAGGCGCTGGCAGGGTCGCCCCTCCTGGTGCCGGTCACCACCGAGAGACAACACATCGGCGACTCGCCGCCGGAGGAGAACAACATCCCTGTCGGCCAACGTGAGATGGCGGCACGCCTGGCCACCCCGGCCGGCAGGCGCTCTGTCGGCGTGGAGTCCTGGTGGAGCCCGGCTTCGCGCAGCTGTTCCAGCGATTTGGCCGCCACCTCAACTACCGGGCCACTCCAGCCGTGGACACCAAGGTCAAACTCCTGGGCACCGTCCACAACCTGGCCAAGCTACTGCGCCACGGCACCCCCCCGGCCGATTGACACCATGACGCCAACAGTTGCGCGACAGCCTCGACGGCAGCCCGAGAACCTGCCTAGTTCAGCGGCCTCCTGGACCAACTGCCCCTCTGTGCCGAGGCCGGATTCGGAGTGCGCCCGCATCAGTGGTGGTGTGGGCGCAGATCCAAGCCGGCGCGCACGTCTTCGTGCACCAGGCCGGGCAGCAGCAGCCGCCACATCGCCGGCAGCCAGGAGTGCAGTTCGTACTCGCCGGTCATCGCCAGCGCCAGCAGTTGTGTGCCGATCAGCTCCGCGACGATGACCTCGGCGGCAGTGCGCACATCGACCTCCGCATGCAACTCGCCGGCTCGGTCCGCCGCGCGCAGCAGGTCGCGGACGATCGCGACCCAGCCGGCGAACTGGCCGCCGGCCGCCACGTCGAAGATGTCCGCCTCCAGCACCAGCCGGCTGCCGGCACGGACCACCGGATCGGTCCGGATCCGGTCGGCCAGCTCGAAGGAGAAGTCGACGAGCATCTGCGTCGGGCCGGCGTTCCGGTCGCCGAGCGCGTGCCGGACCTCGTGCCAGAGCAAGGACTGCCGTTCGACCACCGCGACCGCGAGAGCGTTCTTGGACGGGAAATGGCAGTACAAGGCGCCTTTGGAGACCTCGGCCCTGGAACACACGTCATGCAGGCTGGCGCCGGTGAACCCGTCCCGATCGAAGATCTCGGCCGCGGCGGTCACCAGGTTGCCGCGGGTCTGCGATCCGTTCCGCTTGCTGTTCACAACTTTCACCCGAATCCTCGACGATCAGACAAGCTGTGCGCGACCGAGCGCGAGCCCTGCGGCCAGCGTGTCGGGAAACAGCCAGCACTCACAGACCTGGCTGTCGCGGACCGACACCGCGATGACGAGGTCCAGCGTCACCAGCCGATCCGATGTGGCGGCGCGGCAACGGGCACGGCCGAGCACGACGGCATCCTCACCGTCGACGACCAACCGGCGCACCGTGATGGCCTCTGGTGACAGGGAATCGAAGAACAACAGGAAGTAGGACTCCACTTCACGCCGGGTCCGGCTTCCGTCTTCCCACGAGGTGAACGGCAGGCCGGTGCCCCGCCACTCGGTCTGAGCGGCGAAGAGCCGGGCCAGTCCGGCCGTGTCCCGTACGCCGAACCGCACCAGCAGCAGCTGGACCACTTCGAGGGTGGACAGTGGTCTCGGGTTCACCAGGCGGGTGTCCCTTCCTCCGGTCGCCTGAGCGAGGGTTCAACCCTCTGTGACCGGACGGTAGCAGGGATGTGAACACGGATGGGGCGAGATCAAACTGATTCGTCTGATCACCTCGGTGTTCCACCGCCGAACGGCCTATGCAAAAGAGTGATTCCCGAGGTACAGGGTACAAAGTCCCTTGACGTCATGAGTGGGTCCACCTTCACCCGGGTGCGGTGCGGCCGGTTTCACCCAAAAGTCCGCGATGGGCGTGCGGGCACGCCCGCAGCAAGATGATTGACAGGGCTCATTGTTGTTCTTTCAATGAGTTCGCACTGTCCCCGCGGTATCATCATTCCGCCGGTATTGCCACTGGTGGCCATGTTGCCAGTATCAGGTCAGTGGATACTCGAACCGATTCGGTCGTCTATGGACCACCGCTGTGGCAGCTGCTCCCCCAGCTACGGGAGAAGCTGGGGATGTCCCAGGTCATACTGGCGCAGCGGCTCGCCGAGACGTCCGGAAACCAGACCCTCACCAGGACCGAGATATCCCGCTGGGAGCGGGGAAAACGTATCCCTGGCCCGTACTGGCGCGGCTGGCTCAGCGAGGTGCTCGACGTGCCGCCGGAGCGGCTCGAAACCGCTGCGACATCCGCGCGCAGGCTGCGAAGAACGATCAAGGGCGAGGTCCGGGAATTGGCCCCTTATCCCCGGGAGCGGTTCCCGGAAGTATCACATCCGACGGTCACACAAAAACACGAAAAGGCCTCGATGACCGTCGTTTGCCGGAGAAACCCAACCTAGTAGAAAGGATTTCGACATGCGTCGACTCCTGATCGGTGCCGTCACATTGGCGTTCGCCGTGTCACCGGTGGCCGTCGGGGCGGCGGTCGCGGACGAACCCGCGCCCACCGCGTCGGCAACAGTGGTGGTGAACGAGGTGTCGACCAGCGGCCCGGCGAGCGCGCTCGACGAGTTCGTGGAGATCCGCAACATCTCGAACG